>DVLP01000019.1 GCA_018715445.1 Candidatus Avipropionibacterium avicola
GGCCGATGCGCTCAACGGTGACTCAGCCTGCTACCAGGGCCGCTTCGGCAGCACCGATCGCTGCACCCTGACGAGCTCGACGGCTGCCGACGGCGCCCAGGTGTACGAGATCGGGTCCGGCGCCCGGGTGCCCGGCGACGGGGTCACCATCGCCATCGGCTTCGAGCCAGGGACCGTCAACAACACCCTCTACCAGAGCAAGGCCCAGCCCGGCGTCGAGACGTGGCTGCGCTCCTGGGCCGATCGTGGCGCCTTCGGCGTCCTGTTGGTCCTTGTCGGGTTGGCGATCAGCGGGCTGGCGCTGCGACACCACACCCGTCGGGTCGAGCGGATGACGCCCGACCAGCCGGCCGCACTGCCGCCGGTCCCGGCGGCCGGGGTCCCGACGACGCTCCCACCACCGGTGGCCGCGGCGATCCTCAACTCCACCCGGGAGGATCTGAAGGAGAAGATCACGCCCGCCACGGCCGGCCAGGCCGAGATCATCCATCTGGCCGTGCAGGGGGTGATCCGGCTGGAGCAGAATCCCGAGGCGAAGGGCAAGCCCGTCGTCGCCCACCTCGTCGCCGGCGAGCGGGCCGTCCACCGACTGGACCAGGAGATGCTCGAGGTCGTCCTGCCCGCCGGAGCCGTCTCACGTGAACTGCCGAAGAAGGATGCGTCCTTCGCCGATGCGGTCCGCAAGGTCGGCACCCGCGGTCTGGTGGCCGCGCTCCAGCAGGGCTATCTCGTACGGCCGCTGGGGCCGCTCAACGTGGTCGTGGCAGCCATCGCGATCCTGCTCGGGATCGCCGGAGGGATCATCATGGTGATCGGCACCATCGGCGGATTCACCCTCTTCCTCGGCATCGTCGCACTGATCGCCCAGGCCGTGCTGGCGTTCGCCCTGCTGCGTCCTGATCCGGTCCTGACACAGCGCGGTCAGGCGGCCCACGCCCAACTGCTCGGCGTCGAGGCGCATGTCGACGACCGTCCCAGTCGGGACCGGCTGTCGGACGCCGATCCGGAACTGATCCTGCAGATGGAGCGCGTGCTGCCCTACGCGATCCTGTTCGGCCAGTCCAACTCCTGGGGCACAGCGTTGGCGTCTGCCTACCAGGGCACTGGTCACCAGCCGCTGTGGGTGGCCGGCCACGGCGACACCTTCGACTTCCACCGGACCTGGACCAATCTGGACCGCACCACCCGCAGCACCAGCAGCTACGTCCCTCCCTCCTCCTCGTCGTCATCGGGTGGTGGCGGTTACAGCGGTGGCTCGTCGGGGGGCGGCTTCTCCGGTGGCGGTGGGGGCGGCGGCTTCTCGGGTGGCCGCTGATCCACTGCTGCAGGGCACGAGAGGCTGCAGTGCACGAGTGGCTGCAGGGCAGAATGGGTGCGGTGAGCCGTACCGTCCTCAGCCCCGATGTCTGGCGTGCCCGTCGGCATGCCCACCGGGAGCGGGTGGACCGAACGCTCGCCGGACACCGGGAACGGGCCGACCACCATGTCCTCCATCCGGTCGAGGACTTCCTGTTCGAGTACTACCGGACCAAGCCGGTGCACCTGTCGCGGTGGTCACCGGGGCACGGTGTCGTGCTCGGCGGCGAACCCGTCGGCCTGGACCAACTGCCGTTGCAAGCCTGCGATGGTGGGCACGAGGTCGATGCCGCCGCACTGGAGCATCGTCGCGACGGACTGGCGTGGATCCACACCCTGCTGCAGCGCACCGGGACACGGGCCCC
The DNA here is from genome assembly GCA_018715445.1 of Candidatus Avipropionibacterium avicola. Classification (GTDB taxonomy): domain Bacteria; phylum Actinomycetota; class Actinomycetes; order Propionibacteriales; family Propionibacteriaceae; genus Avipropionibacterium; species Avipropionibacterium avicola. The sequence goes on from DVLP01000019.1 coordinate 1,722, forward strand.
GTCGTTCGGCTGCTTCGGGCTCCACGAGTGGGCCATGCTGCACCGCACCGACCAGCCCCGCCACCGACAACTGGGTCTGCGACTGGATGCCGACGAGGTGGCGCGGATCGTCGAGGAGCGTGGCGTCCGCTGCACCCATGTCGATGCCTTCCGGTTCTTCACCCCGTCGGCTCGACCGCTGAACCAGCGTCCTCTGAGCCGGGCCACCCAGATCGAGGACGATCAACCGGGCTGCCTGCACGTCACCATGGATCTCTACAAGTGGGCCACCAAGCTCGGACCGCTGGCTCCCTCGGAGCTGGTGATGGACTGCTTCGACCTGGCGATGGACGTGCGATGGGTCGACATGCGGGCGAGCCCGTACGACCTCGGTGCGCTCCCCGACCCTGCCGGTCAGATCCGTACCACGGCAGCGATCCCGATCGAGACACCCCGCGGACGCGCCGACTACGTGGAGTTGCAACAAGGGTTCAGCGAACGAGCCGTACCCCTGCGGTCACGACTCACGCAGGTGTACGGCTCCGTCCTCGACGAGCTCACGCTCGCCACTCGCTGACCTTCGGGGGCCGGGTGCTCAGAACCCGGGGCCGGACTGCTGGCCGCCGGGGTTGTTGTAGCCACCGGGCTGCTGGCCCTGCTGACCATAGCCGGGCTGCTGGTGGCCGTAGCCGGGCTGCTGGCCGTACCCAGGCTGCTGCTGACCGTACCCAGGCTGCTGCTGGCCATAGCCAGACTGCTGCTGGCCGTACCCGGGCTGCGGGTAACCGCCGTAGCCACCCCCCATGGTCTGCGCGGCGTAGGCGGGAAGCGGATCGACGTTGTTGATCAGGCCGCCGCGAGCGATCTCAGCCTGCTGATCGGGTTGCAGGCTCTGTACGCCGGTGAGGCGGTGGTCGTACGGCTTGCCGGCGATGATCGCGACGATCGTCCACACACCCAGGATGAGCATGATGATGTTGAGGACGTCCTCCATGCGCAGACCGCGACCGATCCGGTACATCGCGATCAGCATGAAGACGGCCGTGACGATGTTGAGGCCCGGCACCAGGGCACCCAGCACCCACCAGCCGTTGTAACCACCGGCCTGCAGGATGGCGTAGCTGTTCACGAACGGGACCCAGGCCCGCCACGTCTTGATGCCGATCTTCTTGAACAGCAGGTGGTACAGGATCCCCGTGATCGCATAGGCGAACGCGAACATGATCAGATAGGCGAACACGGCGATGGCCGTGACTGCGCCGGTCGAGTACGGGTCTTCCATGGGTGTGATGCCTCCAGACGATGGACTCGGCGCTCACTGTAGTCGCGCATCGGGTCGGGAGTACTGTTCCGCCATGACACTGGAACGTCCGATCCTGCTGTACGACGGCGACTGCGGGTTCTGTACGACGTCGGCCACCTGGATCGAGTCACGACTGGGTTCGTCGGCCACGGTGCGACCATGGCGCCCCGATGACGCCACCAGGCTCGGCGTCTCCAATGAGGCCGCTGACCGCGAGATCCACTTCGTGACGCCCAAGGGGTCCGTGCTGGGTGGCGCCGACGCCGTTCTGGCCTGGTGGCGCTCGGGTGCAGCGGTGTGGCGGATCCTCGGACAAGTCCTGCGGGCGCCCATGCTGATCCAGCTCACCCGGCTGGGCTATCGGCTGGTCGCCAGGAACCGTCATCGGCTGCCGGGCAGCACGGCTGCCTGCGCGATCCCTGCGCGGTAGCGATGCGGACCAGTCGTCGCGGCATCGTTGCCGCGGTCTGGGCCTTGCCCGTCCTTGCTGCCGGACTCCCGACCCTGCTCACCTCGACCACTCATCGCACCACGGCGAGCCTGGCCGTCTCGGCCAGTTCGGTGGTGGCCGTGGATGCAGTCACCCGTGCCCATCCGAAGGGACGGGACGCGGCAGTCCTGCGCGAGGGGTACGGCCGGGGCCGACTCCCCCACAGCGTGACGGTCACGAACGATCGAACCGGCAGCCAGTGGTTCCGGCTCCGGGTGCTGGACGACCTCACGGACTTCCGTGTCACCGTCGACGGCGGTCTCGCCACACCGGTGTCGCGCCGCGGTTTCGGCGCACCCTTCCTGCTCGGACCGGCATCGGGGGCTCAGGGCTCCCGCACGCTGTCGCTGAGCTATCGGACCGCGGCCGAGCTGCCCTACAGCCGGTCGACGAGCCTGCTGGGGCCGACCCAGCCGGACCAGTTCCGCCGGGTCCGGATCGCGATCAGTGTGCAGCGCTTCGAAGGGAGCGGCACCCCATCGTCCGAGGCGGACGACCACGGCTGGGCGCTGGTGGCCGGGGGCATGATCTTCGTCGCAGGGACCCTGTGGCGCACCAGGATGGCCCGAGTCGACTTCACCGTCACCAGCCCCACCGGTGACTCCTTGGCCCTTCATCCGCCGATCCGACACTCGCGGTGAGGTTGGCCGTCAGCTGGCCCGCTTCTCCGTCTGTCCCGTCGATGCCTTCTGTCCCGTCGATGCATTCGTGGGCGCGGCGGCGTTCCACACGTGTTGGGCGAACTGGTTGTCGGCCAGGGCGTGTGTGCCGTTGGGGTCGACCAGCAGGATCTGGCCGTGGGGCGCCCGGAACAGTACGGTCCCGGGCTCGGGTTGTCGTCTCGACCACCTGCCATGAGTCACGAGACGGTGTTCGAAGCGTGCAAGTGGGGCAAGGTTGCCGATCCGGGTCTGTCCCGGCGGCCCGTTGGTGTCG
>DVLP01000186.1 GCA_018715445.1 Candidatus Avipropionibacterium avicola
ATTCCGTTGTGGGACCGTACGGTCAGCGGTCGATCTTGGACACGGCCTCGAGGAGTGGCGGCACGACGGAGTCGAGGGTGAAGGGGATGCTGAGCACACTCGAGGTCGAGAACGCCTCCTCGACATCGGAGTCGAGCACGATGTACGAGCCGCGGCGCACCGCTGGCAGTGTGTCGAGTCGATCGTCCGGCTCAGCAGTCAGGATGAGCACGTCGGCGTCCAGCTGCGCCACCATCTCCGGGCTCACTTCCACGAGGTAGTCGTCGGCAGGCATGGCTGCCACCTCGGGCGCCAGGACGAGTCCAAGGGATTTTAGGAGTCGGATGCGGGGGTCAGTGCCGGCGTAGGCGTAGTAGCTGCCTTCGGAGTGGCGGATGTAGTTCGTCGTGAGGCCGGCCAGTTCCGGGTGGTCGTTGGCCACGGTGGCGATCTGGTCTTCGACCCGGGCGATCAGCTCCTCCGCCTCGGCTGCCTTGTTCACCGCGAGGCCGGCCATCGTCGTCTGGGCCTTCCAATCGATGCCCAAGGCCGGCGTGCCCACAGGGGCAGTAACGGTGGGGGCAATCTCGGAGAGCCGACGGTAGTCCGACGTGTCCATGTCGTAGTACAACGCCAGGATGACGTCCGGCTCGAGGGCGAGGATCCGTCGAAGGCAAGGTCGGCACCGTCGCGGACGAACTCGGGGTTCTGCCCAGTCAACAGGGGCTCGGCCCACTCCCCCACACCTCGGTCCATGGTGGGGTACCACTGGTTGACCGCGACCGGCACAATCCCGAGGGCGAGCACAGCGTCGTGGTCTGTGAAGCGGAGGGTGACAACACGCTCCACCTTCTTGGGGATCTCGGTCGTGCCGAGCACATGGTCAACCTGGGTGCCGCTCGGTGGTGTGACCGGTGGGTCCTGCTGCGGTGAGCATGCGGTCACGGCGAGCCCGACCAGTGCTCCTGCTGCCAACAGTCGTCGACGTCGCAACGCCTCGATCTCGTGGGAGGTGACGCGGGAAGCCAGTTCCAACACGGAAATCCAGCCCTTTCGTGGTTGATTCTGATACTCAGTCGAAGTTCACAGGACACCGAGGAACGCCATCAGCCGACTCCTTCCATCAGCGGCTGCAGCTGATCGATGAGGTAAGGGACATTGAGCGCGATCGGCGTGTTGAACGACCATGCCCCCAGGGCGCCGAGGACGAGGACGTGATCCTCCTTGACGATGTCCAGCGAGGTGTAGAGCTCGTTCTTGAACAGTTGCTCGGCCGCTGCCGGGTCGATCGCGCCGATGATCAGCAGATCGGCCTTGTCCAGCTGGCCGATCTCCTCGGTCGACAGCATCACCCGTCCACCGCCGTAGCCCTCCTGACCAGAGCCGACATCGGTCTGCTCGAGCCCCAGGGCCTGAAGCAGGCGCATCCCGGAATGGGCATCACCCTGGGTCACCGCGATGCCCTGGGCCGCCACTCCGGCGAAGATCGCCTTCGTGCCCTGCGAGTTCGGTGCAGCTTCTTGTGCCTCAGTGATCTTCTGGTGGACCTCGGCGATGACCTGGTCAGCCTTGTCGCTCGTTCCGGTTGCCGTGCCGACCTGGCGGGTGATGTCTTCCCAGGCGCCGGCGACCGTCTCGTCCGCATCGTCCGCGTGGGTCAGCGTCGGCGCGATCTTTGACAACTCATCGAAGTTCTCCTGGGTGACCGCGTACACGCTGCCGAGGATCAGATCGGGGTCGAGCGCAGCAATCTTCTCCATCGGCACCTCGCCGTTGGACGGACTGGAGAACGCAAAGATGTCGGTGTCGGTGGTGTCAATGCGTTCGGTCACCCAGTCACCCAGCGGGACGCCGGTCGGAGCGCCCACCGGCGTGAGGTCGAGGGCCAGTGTCGCCTCGAGGTAGTCGAGGGAGAGCACCACGATCCGCTCGGGCCGTTCGGTGAGCTCCACGTCGCCGTACGGGGTGGGCACGGTCACGTGGAAGTCCTGACCCTGGTCAGCCCCTCCGGAGCCCTCCGTCGGCGCGGCAGAGCCGCATCCAGCCAGGCCGAGCACCAGCACAGCCACCGCCCATGCCGCGAACGCACGAAACCTCATCAAGACCCCGAGCCCACTCGCCAGTTTAGTTAGGTGAGGCTAATCATGCCTGTCGTGATCGGTCCGTGGCCAACACGTCCTGAACCATGGACATGGGCAGTGCAGTGAACCAAGGAGGGTCGCACATCCAGCGCACAGGCAGAACCGTTGGCACGGTAGCGACCCTTGCAGTGCGTGTGCCAGCCTCATCCAGGCTGGCTGGCGGCATCAGTAGTAGTACGGAAAGCCTGACCAGTCCGGCGGACGCTTCTCCAGGAAGGCGTCACGACCCTCAACGGCCTCGTCACCCATGTAGGCCAGGCGTGTGGCCTCCCCGGCGAACAACTGCTGACCGACCAGGCCGTCATCGATGCCGTTGAAGGCGTACTTCAGCATCCGTTGCGCGGTCGGGCTCTTCTCGCAGACCATCCGGCCCCACTCCAGACCGGTCTGCTCAAGCTGGTCGTGCGGGACCACCTCGTTGACCATGCCCATCCGGTGCGCCTGTTCGGCGTCATAGGTCCGACCCAGGAAGAAGATCTCGCGAGCGAACTTCTGCCCGACCTGGCGGGCCAGGTAGGCCGAGCCGAAGCCCCCGTCGAAGGAGCCGACATCGGCATCGGTCTGCTTGAAGCGTGCATGCTCGGCCGAGGCGAGGGTGAGGTCGCAGACCACGTGGAGGGAGTGACCGCCACCGGCCGCCCATCCGTTGACCAGCGCAATGACGACCTTCGGCATGAAGCGGATCAACCGCTGCACCTCGAGGATGTGCAGCCGACCCAGCGCGGCCGGATCGACCGACTCGGCAGTCTCGCCGTCGGCGTACTGGTAGCCGGCCCGGCCCCGGATCCGCTGGTCGCCACCGGAGCAGAAGGCCCACCCGCCGTCCTTGGGTGAGGGCCCGTTGCCGGTCAGCAGGACGCAGCCCACGTCGGAGGATCGGCGGGCGTGGTCGAGCACCCGGTACAGCTCGTCGACGGTGTGCGGGCGGAACGCATTGCGCACCTCGGGCCGGTCGAACCCGACCCGGACCACGCCCGTACGACCGTCCACCGACTCGGCAGCACGGTGGTAGGTGATGTCGGTCAGGTCGAACCCCTCGACCGGGGTCCACAGTTCAGGGTCAACGCCGTTCACAGCGCCCAACGGTACCCGTCGCGGACCCGGACGCGGAGGTGAACCCGACGACCGGTAGAACTGGGGGACCGACGTCTGGAGGCTGCCCCCGTGTCCGACACTGCCCCCACGCCCGAAGGGCTGCTGCCCCATCACCCCCTGCCCGAACGCCCCGGGTCAGGACCGTCCGAGGACGTGACGGCCACGGTGCTGGATCGGGCCGGGGACCTGGACCACACCACCGAGCGACTGCAGCGCACCGAGCAGGACCTGCTCGCCGAGTACGAACGCAATGCCGCCCTGCTCGCCACGATCGGGACCGGCGCGGACCAGGTGACCGGCCGGGGCAGCGCCGCCGACGGTGCCGTGGTCGTCGAGACCGACGCCGCCAACCGGATGACCGATCTCGAGCTCGACCCCCGCGCCCTGCGGCTCGGCTCGATCGCCAACCTCCGCCGGGCGATCCTGGACGCCTACGAAGCCGCCGCCGAGGATGCCGCGTCCCAGGTGACCGCCGCCGGACTGGGCGGGGTCGATCCGGAACCGTTGCGCGGCCTGCTCGAGGCGATGCCCGAGGTCTCCGGACTGCTGCCGGACCGGGTCTGGGACGGCCTGCTCGCCCCGACCGAGGCCACGACCGACGATGACGATGACGATTCCCGGTGGACGAAGGGTGACTCGTGACCGACCTGACCGTCGTCCCGTCCGATCTGCGCAGCACCGCCGACCAGGTGGTCGCGCAGGCCACCGCTGCGGTGGACCAGGTGATCGCGACCACGCTGGCTGTCGCGACGGCGGCGCAGAGCTGGGGTGACGACGAGCTGGGACAGGCCTTTGCCGGGGTCTACCTCACCCCGGCGGCCGAGACGATGGAAGCGGTCCAGCAGGTCGCCTTCCAGATCGCCGACGTCGCAGAGCGGCTGCGCAGCTCGGCCGACGGCTACGACGCGACCGAGGAGTCCAATGTCGTCGAGTCGGACACGGTCGCCGGTGAGGTGGCGCCATGATCACCCGCACGGAGACCCCCCACGTCCCGGGATGGGTCGACGGCGACCTCTTCCCCACCGGCGACGAGGACCGCTTGGACACCCTCGCCACCGCCTGGACCGGTCAGGCCGAGCGGACCGAGGGGCAGGCCGAGGACCTGGACCGTACCTTCCGTTCCGGTGCCCGTTCGTACGAGGGCGATGCCGCTGAGGCCGCCACCGCCCATGTCGCCAAGGTGCGCCAGTTCCTCACCTCGACCGCTGAGGCCTGTACGTCGGTGGGTGCGGCCTGCACCGAGGCCAGCTCGGCGATCCGGTTCGCCAAGACGGCGATGAACGTCAGCCTGCTGGCCCTGGAGACGCGCTCCCAGCAGTTGTTGGCGGCCGCGTCCTCGCCGGTCGACGCCGTACGCTCGGCGGTCCAGCTCCGGCAGATGCAGATCCTGACCTCCTTGCAGATCCGGGCGATCCACTCCGCAGCCAAGGCCAAACTGGCCGCCGTGGAGATCGAGGTCGACATCCACCCGAACCTCACCGTGCCACCGGGGACGGATTCCCCGTTCGCCCCACGCTCACCCCGGACGCTGTTCACCAAGGAGAAGGTGGCCGACGTCGCCGGCCAGCAGCAGATCCCGCTCGCGGACGGCCCCGGAGGCGCACCCTTCGGCCCCGGCGATGGCACCGACCCGACCGATCTGGTGGGCAACGAGGTGGGCACCGGTGGGGACGGTGCCTCCGGCAACCAGCAGCCCCTGACCGGGCCCGACGGGACACCCCTGACCGGACCGGACGGGACGCCCCTGACCAGCGGCGACCCCGAGGACCTGTTCGATGCCTCGTCGGTCGTGGGCGGCACCGATCCGGGGGACGGCGGTTCCGTGGTCGACGGGGAGGACCCCACGCAGGAGGACAGCGCATCCGGCGAACCGGGCCTGCTGCCCGACACCGGATCGGGACCGGACACCGGCGCCGACGAGGTAGCGGCCGGCGACGTCGACCTCACCACCGGATCCGACAGCACCACAGGATCCGACAGCACGGAGTCCGACAGCACCGGAGCAGCGCCCAC
>DVLP01000187.1 GCA_018715445.1 Candidatus Avipropionibacterium avicola
GCGTGACCCGACGCCGATCGACAACATCGACCCGCCGATGGCCAGGCTGCCCGACGAGGACGGTGGCAAGTACCGGCCACCGGGTGGCCCGGGCACCGGTGACGGTCCCGGTGGGATCGACGTCCCCAAGCCGGGGACCGACGGCCCCGACCTCGGCGGCCCCGGTCCGGGCGGGATCGATGCCCCTGACGTCGGTGGTGCCGGCGGCGGTGGCGGTGGCATCGGCGCAGGCGGAGGCGGCCTCGGTGGCGGTGGGATCGGCGGCGGCGGTGGAGCCGGTGTCGGTGGTGCGGGTGCCGGCGAGGGCCAGGTCGAGGAGGTCGAGCTCTCGGTCGCCGTCGGTGACCTGCGCGACGAGGCCACCCGGTGGGACGAGGTGAAGCAGGCCTTCACCAACCCGGTGACCAAGGTCGGCCAGGCCGACTTCGACACCGAGGACGGCCACGGCAAGCTGGTCGGCGAGATGTTGCCGGCCTACCGCGAGTTGGTCTCGTCGATGAAGACCTGGGGCGACAGGGGGTTGACCGAGTTCGACTCGATCGCCGAGACCCTGCGGACCGCCGCCACCAACTACGACGACACCGAGGCCGAGAACGAAGGCCAGGCCAACAACTCCACCAACGCCTGAGGGGATCGCAGCGACCATGGCAGACACCGATTGGGATGCACTCGGCTCCGAGCTCTACACCCTGCTGGGGATGACCAAGGAGGGTGGCACGCTCTGGCAGGCGTGGGAGCACGCCAAGACCAGTGACCACGACGAGTTCTCCAACTGGCAGTGGAACTATCCGGGAGCCTGGGGCAGCGACCCCTGGGACTACTACAACGAGGCCGTGGCCGACGCCGAGGCCGCGTACGGACGGTTCCACTCGACCTGGACCGAGCACTTCTACGCCGACCGCAGCTTCATCCCGGCCTTCAAGTACAAGACCGAGCTGTGGCTGGACGACGTGGCCGAGCCGATCCGCAACGAGCCCTACACCCTGGAGACCGGCACGCGGGTGCGGGAGTCCTGGAACGGGCCCAGTGCGCAGAAGTACGACTCCGCCCTGCGGACCCAGGTCTCCGCGGCCAACGAGTACTTCAGCCTGACCACCACCTTGGCCACCGAGCTCAACAACGCCAACAACGTGCTCAAGGGCGTCTACCTCTCGATCAAGCAGTCGATCGAACCGGTCCGCGACAAGCTCAATGCCGCCGAGGGGGCCGGGTTCTGGGAGAACGGCATCACCGGCGGGACCTTCTTCGACAACGTCGCCTACGGCAAGGCCCAGTTCGAGGGCCTGGCCACCTGGTTGTCCGACATGGCCTCCGACGGCGACTGGGTGCGCAACATGTCGCGGGTCCGGACCAACCTCGAGGACGCCAAGACCCGGGTGACCTCCTTCCGGGACGGTTGGCCGAAGTCGACCACCGGTGACCTGACCGACATGTCCAACGGGCGTGCCGAGGGTGCCGGTGATCCCGCGTCGCAGACCTCGACCAGCGAGCCGACGGACCTGCCGGACATCGATCCCGACGCCGAGGCGTCCGAGACCGAGACCGACTACGAGCAGGAGGGCTACAACGAGGGCTTGGACGGCGGCGGCAACGAGAACGACGAGGTCAACCCGACCGAGGAGCAGGGCTGACGTCAGGAGTGAGGCTGAGCAGCTCGCTCAGAGCTGGCCGGCCTTCTTCAACCCCAGGTAGTGGTCGGCCAGGCCGGGGGCGAAGGCCTGCGGCGGAGCCTGCATGACCGAGATCCCGCGGCGACGCAGGTCGGCTGCGGTCCGGTCGCGACGGTCGTGGTCGGCCTCGGCGGCCGCAGCCGCGTAGGCGTCCGAGACGTCGTGCACCTCGCTGACCAGCTCGCCCAGCCGGGGGTCACTGACCGAGGCCACGACGACCCGGTGACGACGCAGCAGCGGTGCCATCACCGGCAACCAGCCGTCGTTCACGGTGGCGTGGTCGAGGCCGGTGAGCAGGACCACCAGGCTGCGCTGCGAGACCCGCAGCAGGGCCTCGTTGACCACCAGGCGGTGGTCGGTCTCCAGCAGCTGGGCCTCCACCGGTGCCATCGCATTCACCAGGCGGGCGATCAACTCGGAGCTGCTGGCCCGCTCCACGCTGGCCCGGACCTCCCGGTCGGCCACCAACAGGTCGACCCGGTCACCCGCCTTCGACGCCAGCGCTGCCAACAGCAGGGCCGCGTCCATGTGGTGGTCCAGACGCGGCTGGTCGGCGACCCGACCGGCCGAGGTGCGCCCCGAGTCCAGCACGATCAGCACGTGGCGGTCACGTTCGGGTCGCCAGGTCTTGACCACCACCGTGGAGGACCGGGCGGTTGCGCGCCACTCGATGGAGCGGACGTCGTCACCGGGGACGTACTCGCGCAGTGAGTCGAACTCGGTGCCCTGACCGCGTTGCAGCAGGACCGAGCGACCGTCCAGTTCGCGGAGTCGGGCCAGGCGCGACGGCAGGTGCTTGCGGCTGTGGAACGGCGGCAGCACCCGTACCGTCCACGGCACCTCGTGGTTGGCCTGGCGTCCGGCGAAGCGCAGCGGGCCGAGGGTTCGTACGGTCACCGGTCCGGCCGCGCGGTCGCCGCGACGGGTCGGGTCGAGCGGGGTGGCGTACTGGCGCCGTTGCCCCGGGGCGATGTCGATGCGGCGGACCCCGTCCGAGGCGCCGGCCGAGGGCACCCAGGCATTGCGGATCCGTCCCACCAGGTGGCGCCGGCCCCGGTTGGTGATCCGCAACCAGGTCTGGGCCTGCTGGCCCAGCCGGACCGAGGTGTCACCGCCGCGCTCGAGGCCGACCGCGCGTGGACTGGGGCAGGCCACCAGGTCGACGACGACCAGCAGCACCAGCACGAGCAGCAGCAGCCACGCCCAGGCACCCCACACCAGGGCGACCGGGACGCACAGCAGCGCGAGCAGACCAGCCCGCCAGGTCAGGACCATCAGCGCGGCACCGGGACGCTGGCCAGGATCGACTCGATCACCGAGTCGGTGGTGACGCCCTCCATCTCGGCCTCGGGCCGCAGCACGACCCGGTGGCGCAGGGTCGGGAAGGCGAGGGTCTTGATGTCATCGGGGGAGACGTAGCCACGGCCCGACAACCAGGCCCACGCCTTGGCGGTGTTGAGCAGCGCGGTCGACCCGCGGGGTGACACCCCGATCTGCAGCGAGGGCGACATCCGGGTGGCCCGGACGACGTCGACGATGTAGGCCATCACCTGGGGCTGGACCAAGGTCTGGGACAGCTCCTGCTGGGCGGTGGCGAGGTCGTCCGGCGAGGCGACCGGACCGATCCCGGCGGCCTCCAGGTTGCGGGGGTCGAAGCCCACCGAGTGGCGTCGCAGCACCTCGATCTCGGCGTCACGCTCGGGCAGGTCGATGCGGACCTTCATCAGGAACCGGTCGAGCTGGGCCTCCGGCAGCGGATAGGTGCCCTCGAACTCCACCGGGTTCTGGGTGGCGGCCACCAGGAACGGCGACGGCAACCTGCGGGTCTGCCCGTCGACCGAGACCTGGCGTTCCTCCATCGCCTCCAGCAGCGCGGCCTGCGACTTCGGTGGGGTCCGGTTGATCTCGTCGGCCAACAGCAGGTTGGTGAAGACCGGGCCCTCCCGGAAGTGGAACTCCCCGGTGCGGGCGTCGTAGATCTGTGACCCGGTGATGTCGCCGGGCATCAGGTCCGGGGTGAACTGGATCCGCTTGGTGTCCAGTTGCAGCGCAGCGCAGAAGCTGCGGACCAGCAGGGTCTTCGCGGTGCCGGGGACGCCCTCGAAGAGGATGTGGCCGCGGCACAGCAACGCGATGATCATCGAGGTCACGGCCGAGGATTGTCCGACCACGGCCTTGCCGACCTC
>DVLP01000188.1 GCA_018715445.1 Candidatus Avipropionibacterium avicola
CCGACATCGACTGGTACCACGGCCCGGCGAACTGGCACCTGCAGGACCTGCCGGACTCGCTGCGCAACTTCATCACCACGGTCTCCGGCAAGCTCTTCAGCCGCTGATCCGGCGGCCCGTGCGGCTCAGCGGAAGCGGCGGCCCTCGTCGCGACGGTAGGCCCACACGGCGACGGCGGTGAACAGCACGCCCCAGGCGAGCAGCACCGGGAGGGCGTAGCCGTACGCGACGGGTTCGCCGGTGATGTTGGCGATCACCAGGTCACGGGCGGCCCGGCTCGGCAGGAACGTGCTGGCCGTGCTCAGCCAGTCGGGGAACATCTCGGCCGGCAGGAACAGCCCGCCGGCAAAGGCCAACGGGAACAGGATGACCTGGACCACGGCCAGTGCGGCCTTGCTGCTGAGTCGGTAGCCGACGAACAAGCCCAGCATCAGGAAGGGGATCCCGGCCCCGATCAGGGTGAGCACGCCGGCCACCAACTGCCACGGGCTGGGGGCGGCCGCGGTGAAGATCGCGGTCACCACCCCGATCGGGACGAGCGCGACCAGCGCGAACAGGCAGGCCGTGATGATGCGGCCCATCATCCGGGGTGCGGCCCCGGCCGGCATCGTCCGCAGGTACGGGTCGAACGGCAGCGCGCGGTCCTCGGCGACCCCGACGCCGAAGGTGAACAGGAAGGTGCTCATCACCGCAAACATCGCCAGGCCGCTCACCGCCACCAGTGACCAGATCGGGTCAGCGGTGACCATCGGCTGGGGGATCACGAAGAAGAACAACGCGAGGGTGGGGAAGAGCAGGTTGCCGATCACCGAGATCGGGACCCGGACGGTCTCGAGGATGTTGAACTTGGCGTGGACCAGGGACAGGCGCACGACACCGAGGGGCCGGGGCGGGGACGTGGCGCCCGTCGGGGGTGTGGCGCCGGCGGGACGGGTGACGGTTGCGGTGCTCATGCTGCCTCCTGGGCAGGTGATCGGGTCATGGTGAGGAAGGCTTCCTCGAGGGAGGCGCCGCGCACTTCGAGCCCGGTGAAGGACGGTCCGTGGTCGACCAGTGCGCGGACGAAGGCGTCGGAGTCGGTGGTCAGGATGCTGTGGTGCTCGCCGTCGACGGTGGCCGAGGTGACGCCGGGCAGGTCCTCGACCGTCGCGGCCGTCGCCGGGCTGTCGAAGCTGACCCGGTGGGACTGGACCTGCGCGAGGATGGCCCCCAGATCGTCATCGGCGAGGACGCGACCGTGGTCGATCACCACGACGCGCTCGGCCAGTGCCTCGATCTCCTCGAGGTAGTGGCTGGTCACGATCACGGTGGATCCTTCGCGGTGGTAGTCCAGGACGGCACTCCACAACGCACGTCGTCCTTCGACGTCCAGGCCCGTGGTCGGTTCGTCGAGCAGGACCAACCTGGGCCGACCGGCCAGGGAGAGCGCGACGGCGAGTCGGCGTCGCTGCCCACCCGACAGCCCGCCGGTCTGGCGTCGGACCAGCTCGGTCAGGTCGAAGCGGGCGAGTAGTTCGTCGCGGTCCATCGGGTCGGGGTAGTGGCCGCGGACGAAGTCCACGACCTCCCCGACCCGCAGGTTCGCGGGAAGTCCGGTCTCCTGTGGTGTCACGCCAAGGCCGATGCGGGCGGCCGCCGTACGTGGATCGGCCCCGAACAGTCGTACCGTGCCGGTGTCGGGGCGACGCTGGCCGGTGACCAGGGAGAGCAGAGTGCTCTTGCCGGCGCCGTTGGGGCCGAGCATGCCGACGATCTCGCCGGCGCCGACCTCGAGGCTGACGTGGTCGAGGGCGGTGACCGGTCCGAAGGTGCGGACCACGTCGTCCAGGACGACGACGTCGTTGGTGTTCGGTGCAGTCATTCGACCGCTCCTTTCAACAGTGCTTCCAAGGAAGCGGTGTAGGTCTCGAAGGCCGTACGGCCCTTGGAGGTCAGGGCGATCCAGGTCACCGGGCTGCGGCCCTCGAAGGCCTTGTCGACGGTGACGTAGTCGGCGTCCTCCAACTTGCGCAGGTGGGTGGACAGGTTGCCGGCGGTCATGGCGAGCACCTTTTGCAGGCGGGGGAAGGCGATCCGGTCACCGGGCAGCAGCCCGGCCAGGGTGGCGACCACCCTGAGCCTGGCTTGCGCGTGGATGACGGGGTCGAGTTCGGTCACGATGCCTGCCGCCTCACCAGCAGCACCGACACCAGGGCGGCGACCAGGAAGCCGCCACCACCGGCGATCGCCTGCACCAGGTAGCCGTTCGGCGGGGTGATGACCGCAGCGATCGAGCCGACGACGATGAACCACACGCCCAGCACGAACATCCGCCAGTCCTGCCAGATCGCTGCGCCGGCCATGTAGAGCGCTGCCACGATCAGCAGGCCGACGGCGTTGGTCAGCACCGACATCGCGATCGGGGGAGTCCCCAGGCTGGCGACGCTGCCGTAGATGACGCCGGCCATGACGAAGCTGAGGAACCAGGCGCTGCCGTACATCAGGCCGACCCTGTTGCTGCGGCCCCGGATGCCCGCCGTGCGTCGGGCCAGATGGGTCCCGGTGAACACGAGTCCGGCGACGATCGCCACGGCGAGGATCGCGAGCGACCACCCGGCCGGTGATCCGACGTCCGGTTGCCATCCGACGTACAGCGCGGTGTAGCCGATCACGAAGGCCACGCCCCAGGCCGCGAACATGGCCGTCGTGTTCGGCACGGTCTGGCGCCGCACGTTGGCCTGCTCGGCGCGGAGTGCGGCGAGCATCTCCTCGGGCGAGCCCGGCTCCTCGTCGGGAGTGGCCTGCTGGGTCATTGGACCTCCACAAAGTGGTTTGTACTGCAAACTACTCTGTCACGACATCGGGTCCGGCGCAAGGGAAGGGCCCCGGCACTGGTCGAGTGATGGGCCCGGAACGCCGACGAGGGCGCCCCCGACTCTGTGGCCGGGGGTGCCCTCGCGAGCGGTTCGGGGTGGGGCTCAGAGCTCCAGACCGGGGTACAGCGGGTGGGCGTCGAGCAGCTCGGCCGAGGCGCCACGGACGCGGTCGGCAACGCCGTCGGCCAGGATGTGGCGAGCCTTGCCCGGGGCGCCGGACTTGGTGGGGGCCGCGGTGGTGTTGGACAGCACGTCCACGATCAGCTCGGCGACCTTGTCGAACTCCGCGGCTCCGAAGCCACGCGAGGTCAGCGCCGGGGTGCCGAGGCGGACCCCGGAGGTGTACCAGGCGCCGTTCGGGTCGTTCGGGATCGAGTTGCGGTTGGTCACCACACCGGCCTCGAGCAGCGCGCTCTCGGCCTGGCGTCCGGTCAGGCCGTACTTGTCGACGTCGACCAGCACCAGGTGGTTGTCGGTGCCGCCGGTGACCAGGCTGGCGCCGCGCCGCAGGAAGCCGTCGGCCAGCGCCTGGGCGTTGTCGGCCACCTGCTGGGCGTAGTTGCGGAACTCCGGGGTCCGGGCCTCGGCCAGAGCGACGGCCTTGGCGGCCATCATGTGCGAGAGCGGGCCGCCGAGCACCATCGGGCAGCCGCGGTCGACGCTGGGCGCGTACTCCTCGGTCGCCATCACCAGACCGCCGCGCGGGCCACGCAGCGACTTGTGCGTGGTGGTGGTCACGACATGGGCGTGCGGGATCGGGTCCTCGTCACCGGTGAACACCTTGCCGGCGACCAGGCCGGCGAAGTGGGCCATGTCGACCATCAGGGTGGCGCCGACCTCGTCGGCGATCTCGCGCATCTTGGCGAAGTTCACCCGGCGCGGGTAGGCCGAGTAGCCGGCGATCAGGATCAGCGGCTTGAACTCACGGGCCTGGGCGGCGACCGCGTCGTAGTCGAGGAGCTGGGTCTCGGGGTCGGTCCCGTACGAGCGCTGGTGGAACATCTTGCCCGAGATGTTGGGGCGGAAGCCGTGGGTCAGGTGGCCGCCGGCGTCCAGGCTCATGCCGAGCATCCGCTGGTTGCCGAACTTCTTGCGCAGCACCTCCCAGGCATCCTCGTCCAGGTCGTTCATGCTCTTCACGCCGGCCTCGGCCAGGGCCGGGGTCTCGACGCGGTGGGCCAGGATCGACCAGAACGCGACCAGGTTGGCGTCGATGCCGGAGTGCGGCTGGGCGTAGGCGTACTCGGCGCCGAAGAGCTCGCGGGCATGCTCGGCCGCGATCGTCTCGACGGTGTCGACGTTCTGACAACCGGCGTAGAACCGGTGCCCGACCGTACCCTCGGCGTACTTGTCGCTGAGCCAGTTGCCCATCGTGAGCAGCACGGCCGGGGAGGCGTAGTTCTCCGAGGCGATCAGCTTCAGCGATTCACGCTGGTCGGTGAGCTCGGAGCGGATCGCGCCCGCGATCCGCGGCTCGACCCCCTCGATGACCTTGAGGGC
>DVLP01000189.1 GCA_018715445.1 Candidatus Avipropionibacterium avicola
GAGGCCAAGGGCGAGCGGGTGCGCACCAGCACCGGCGCGGCGGCGACATGATCAGCGAGCTCACCCACGGGCTGGGTCACCTGGGTCGCGGGATCGGCTTCATCTTCGCCCGCCCGCGACTGGCACTGCTCGGGATGGTGCCGCCGCTGGTCGTGTCGGCCCTGATGGTCGGATTGTTGATCTCCTTCGGACTGTTCGGCCTGGAGCCCCTCACCGCTGCGGCGACCGGCTGGGTCCCCGAGTCCTGGCGGACCGCCGCCCAGGTGGTGATGGGCATCCTGGTGATGGTGATCGCGATCGGGCTGGCCGCGGTCACCTTCTCCTCGATCACGCTGCTGGTCGGCACCCCGATCTACGAGAAGATCTCCGAAGCGGTCGAGCAGGCCTGTGGGGGAGCACCGCTGGCGCCGGAGGAGAGACTGGCGGCCTCGATCGTGCGCAGCATCGGCCAGAGCCTGACCGTGATTGCGCTGTCGCTGCTGCTGGCGATCCCGGTCTTCCTGGTCGGCCTGGTGCCGGTGGTCGGCGGCATCATCGGTGTGATCGCCGGTGTGGTCGTCGGCGGCACCCTGATCGTCGTCGAACTGATCGGCAGCCCGTACGACCGGCGTGGCCGTCGCCGTCTGGGCGACAAGTTCGGGGCCGCCAAGGGGCGCCGCATGGTGGCCCTGGGGTTCGGGATCCCGGTGTTCTGGTTGTTCTCCCTGCCGCTGGTCTCGGTGGTGCTGTTCCCCGCGGCGACTGCCGGGGCGACGCTGCTGGCCCGCGACCTGCTCGGAGAGTCCACCGACCCGGCCTGAGCCGCGGCAGGTGTCTCATTCACCGGTCGTGGGGCGATGACACTTCCACGCCCGCCCCGTGCGTGGTGGGATGGAGGGCATGACTCCACGCCTGTCACTGCAGCTCTACACCGTCCGAGAAGCCCTCGGCGAGGACTTCGACGGCACCATCGCCAAGGTCGCCTCGTACGGCTTCAGCCACGTCGAGCCGTACGGGATCGACAAGTTCGCCGACCAGCTGGTCGAGAGCCTGGGCCGTCACGGCCTGGACGCGCCGACCGCGCACGGCAACCCCGTCACCGGCGACTTGGCCGCCACCATCGAGGGCTGCCAGAAGGTCGGGGTGCAGCGGATCATCCAGCCCGGGTCGCCCCGTGAGCTGTGGGAGTCGGTCGACGGTGTGAAGCAGTGGGCCGACCAGCTCAACACCACCGCCGCCAAGGCCAAGGCGGAGGGCCTGGCCTTCGGCTACCACAACCATGCCTTCGAGCTGGAGGCCGTCTTCGACGGTGTCCACGCGCTCGACATCCTGGCCGACGAGCTGGACCCCGAGGTCGGACTCGAGATCGACACCTACTGGGCCCATGTCGGAGGTGCCGACACCGTCGCACTGCTGAAGCGGCTCGGTGACCGGGTGATCGCCCTGCACGTCAAGGACGGCGACGGCACCCACGACAACAAGAAGCAGGTCGCGGTCGGGGCCGGCTCGGTCCCGGTGCTCGACTTCATCGCCGCTGCGCCGCACGTCGCCGATGCGGTCGTCGAGCTCGACGACACCACCGGTGACATGCTCGCGGCGGTCCGTGACTCGTACGCCTACCTGGCAGACAAGGAGAACTGGGCATGAGTGGACCCGTCGGAATCGGCATCATCGGTGCCGGTGTCATCAGCAACCAGTACCTGAAGAACCTCACCACCTATCCCGACGTCACGGTCGTGGCGATTGCCGACCTGATCCCCGAGAAGGCGCGCTCGCAGGCCGAGGAGTACGGCGTCGCCCTCCACGGGACCAACGAGGTGGTGCTGGACAATCCCGAGATCGAGCTGGTCATCAACATCACCACCCCGGACGCCCACGCCGAGGTGGCCAATCAGGTGGTCGCGGCGGGCAAGCACGTCTGGAACGAGAAGCCACTGACCGACGGCCTCGACACGGCCAAGGAACTGCTCGCCAACGCCGAGGCCAAGGGCGTCCGTGTCGGCTGCGCGCCCGACACCGTGCTCGGCCCGGGCTGGCAGGCGGTGCGTCGGGTCATCGAACGCGGTGACATCGGTGAACCGCTGACCGGGCAGATCCTGTTCCAGAGCCCCGGCCCGGAGAAGTGGCACCCGAACCCGGACTTCCTGTTCCAGGCCGGCGGCGGGCCGCTACTGGACATCGGCCCGTACTACCTGACCGCCATGACCCAGGTCTTCGGCCCGGTCGCGAAGGTCAGCGCCCACGGATCGCGCGCCCATGACGTGCGCACGATCGGTGACGGACCGCGGGCCGGCGAGTCCTTCGACGTGACCGTGCCGACCCATGTCGGCGCGCTGCTGGAGTACCGCGACGGCGGCAAGGCCCAGGCCGTGTTCAGCTTCGACTCGGCGATCTCGCGGACCACCATCGAGGTGACCGGCACCGAGGGAGCGATCGTCTGCCCGGACCCGAACCAGTTCGGTGGCGAGGTCGTGCTGACCCGCAACCACGAGAAGGAGTCGACGGTCGTGGCCACCACCGAGGCCGACGGCCAGGGTCGTGGGATCGGTGCGGTCGACATGATTCGCAGCATCCGCGCCGGTGAGGACCATCGCGCCCCCGGGCGGCAGGCGCTGCACATCCTCGACGTGATGTTGACCGGTGAGGCCCAGGCCAACGGTCAGGACGCCACCTTGTCGACCGACTCGCAGAAGCCGGCCCTGCTGCCGGAGGGCTGGGACCCCAAGGTCGCCACGCTCTGAGCAGTTCATGACGATCGCCCCGGTGCCGTGTCGTACCGGGGCGATCGTCATAACGGGTCCATCGTCACAACAGGGCGATCGTCGTATCGTCGGATCCGTCACGCAGACTCAGCCAGACAGAGTAGTCACACAAGGAATGTGAGCCAGATGACAGGGTTGTCGCGCAGGACCGTACTGACCGGACTGGGAGGTCTCGGGGTGGCTGCCGCCATCAGTCAGGGCTTCGTCGGGTGGAGCCATGCTGCCGCACCGCTGGACGATGCCGAGCTCGAGGAGCTGCGGCAGAAGTGGATCGACCTGATCACCGGTCGTGACGTGATCGATCCGGCTGAGGAGGTCTTCCGGGCACCGTTGGCCGACCTGGACGAGACGGTCGATGAGCTGCTCGAGCTGTTGGTCCCCGGCGAGGACCGTACGCAGGTGTTCAGCGACCAGACCCTGGATCGCGACGGCACGGTGTCGGGCGGCTACACCCGGATCGCGAGCATGGCCCGGGCGTGGAGCACGCCGGGGTCACGTCACCATGAGTCCGAGGACGTCCTGGCCGGTGCCCTGGCCGGTCTGGTCGACATGCACCGCCTGGTCTACTTCGCGGGCCAGACCGAGTTCGGGAACTGGTGGTCCTGGGAGATCGGGGCCTCACGTGCGCTGGCCGACTGCATGGCCATGCTGCGCGACCACATCGAGGACGACGACCTGGCCGACTACAGTGCGGCGATCGATCACTTCGTGCCCGACCCGTGGAAGCAGTTCCAGCCGCCACGTGAGGTCGTCACCTCCACCGGGGCGAACCGTGTCGACCTGTGCCAGGCCGTGATCGTGCGCTCCATCGTCACCGGTGACCTCGACCGCCTCCACCATGCGGTCGAGGGACTCTCCGACACCTGGCAGTACGTGACCAGCGGGGACGGTTTCTTCCGTGACGGCTCCTTCGTCCAGCACTCGACGCTCGGATACACCGGCACGTACGGGGTGGTGCTGCTGGGCGGGCTGTCGAAGCTGTTCGCCCTGTTGGCCGACAGTGCTCACGACATCGACGATCCGAGTCGCTCGATCATCGACGATGCGGTGGAGGATTCCTATGCCCCGTTGATGTATCGGGGGCAGATGATGGATGCAGTCCGGGGCCGCGCCATCTCGCGGGAGGGCTCCCGCAGCATGATCGACGCCAGCGCGGCGATCGATGCGATCCTGCGGCTGGCCAAGGCCGTCGACGAGGAACGCGCCCT
>DVLP01000190.1 GCA_018715445.1 Candidatus Avipropionibacterium avicola
CGAACAGGCACAACTGATCCCCGAGATCACGATCGGGGCGGCGTACGGCGATGCCCTGCTCTCGGCGGTCGGGGCCGAAGCCGTACCACCGCAGACCGACTGGACCGTCGAGCGCGAGACCGTACGACCCGATCCGGCCAACCGGGAGCGCTATGCCCTGATGGCCGAGGCCTACGACTCCGCCTACCCGGCGCTCAAGCAGCACATGCACACCATGGCCAAGGTCCAGAAGGGCTGTTGGTGACCCGACTCCCCCTTGAGTCGGTTCAGCCCCTGAGCCGGTTTCATCCCTTGAGCCGGTGCAGCGCGGCCGACACCAGATCGGCCATGTCTCCCAGTGGGTCAGGGAAGTCGGCGATCGGCCACCACCGCACGTCGTGGGACTCCGAGCTCACCACCGGTACGGCGTCGTCGGGCGCGACGGCGACGAACCGGACGTCGA
The DNA here is from genome assembly GCA_018715445.1 of Candidatus Avipropionibacterium avicola. Taxonomy (GTDB): domain Bacteria; phylum Actinomycetota; class Actinomycetes; order Propionibacteriales; family Propionibacteriaceae; genus Avipropionibacterium; species Avipropionibacterium avicola. The sequence goes on from DVLP01000190.1 coordinate 443, forward strand.
AGTGGCGCGTGGGAGGGGAGTTGCGACAGGTGACGGCGTGCACGTCGAGGTGGATCGGGTCGGCATCGAGCAGCAGCTCCTCGACCCCCGACTCCTCCCTGGCCTCGCGACCGGCGACCTCCAGCAGGGAGGTGTCGGCGGGTTCGGGGTGACCACCGAACTGCAGCCAGCGCCCGATCATCCCGTGATGGGTCAGCAGGAGGTGGCTGTGGGATCGGTTGACCACCAGGGTCGAGGCGGTCAGATGTCCGGGGACGCAGCTGCGCAGGCAGGCATCCGGCCTGGCCAGCAACAGGCCCACGTACGCCTCGCGCAGCGCCGCCTGGGCATGACTGGGCGGCTCCCAGCCACGCAGGGTCGCCAGGGCCGAGTCGTGCAGCGTCATGGTGCCCAGTCAACCAGCCCGACCGGTCGGCCTCGATCACGCCGTACGGCTCGGGGTTGTCGGGTCGGGGTTGCCGGGCCCCGGTGCAGGTCCTACTCTCACCACCACGCTCCACGCACACCCGTGGACGAGCCGAGCCCGAGGTTGTGACCGACATGCAGCGCAGTGACATCGCCGCCCTCCGCGACGTCGAGACCCGTTCCATCAGCCCGGAGAACTTCACCGGTGCCAAGGCCGGTGGTGCCCGTGCCACCGAGGGCACCGGTGCCCGAGCGGCCCGGGACCTCGGGCCGGGCTGGAAGGTGTCGCCCAGCGTCGAGATCGCCGCCGGACAGGTCTTCGAGCTGGCCGACATCGCGGGGCCGGGTCGGATCACCCACCTCTGGTTGACCACCCACCCCGACCACTGGCGTCGGCTGGTGTTGCGCGCCCACTGGGACGGCCACGAGGAGCCGGCGATCGAGGTGCCGGTCGGTGACTTCTTCGGTCAGGGGTGGGGCCGGTTCGCCCAGCTCAGCTCACAGATGGTTGCGGTGAACCCGCACGGCGGCTTCAACTCGTACTGGCCGATGCCGTTCGCCGACGGCGCCCGCCTCACGATCGAGAACCTGGCGCCCGATCCGGTGGTGGTGTACTACCAGATCACCTATGAGGTGGGCGATGCCGTGGTCACCGACGGTCGACTGCACGCCCAGTGGCGTCGGTCCAATCCGCTCGAGGCCGGCACCACCCACGTCCTGCTCGACGACGTCCGGGGCCGGGGTCACTATGTCGGGACCTACCTGGCCTGGGGCGTGAACTCGTCGGGCTGGTGGGGTGAGGGCGAGATCAAGTTCTACCTCGACGGCGATGCCGCCCAGGACCCACGGTTCCCCACCATCGCCGGGACCGGCACCGAGGACTACTTCGGTGGGGCGTGGAACTTCGACGTCCCCGGTGAGGGCTACACCGCGTTCACCACGCCGTACCTCGGTCTGCACCAGGTGATCGCGCCGGACGGGTTGTACGCCTCCCAGCAGCGGTTCGGGATGTATCGCTGGCATGTCGCCGACCCGATCCACTTCGCCGGCGACCTGAGTGTCGACATCCAGGCCCTGGGATGGCGCAGCGACGGTCGCTACCTCCCGCTGCACGACGACATCGCCTCGACCGCGCTGTTCTACCTCGACGCGGCCGCGACGAATCGTCCCGTGCTCCCGGGCCTGGACGGGCTGGAAGTCCTGTGAGGACTCAGATCTGACCGATCGGCTCGCGCTTCTCGGCCTGGAAGGCATCCTCACGGCGACCGTGGGCCCAGTAGGCCGACAGCGACAGTTGGCTGCGGTCGACACCGCGGTCCTCGGTGAGGAACGGGCGCAGTTGCTTCATCGCGCCTCGTTCACCATGGGCGAAGACCTGGACGGTGCCGTCGGGCCACTCCAGGCCACGGACCGCATCGATCAGCAGGTCGGTGGTGCCGGCCTCGGCCTGACCGCGATGCAGCCATACCACCTCGATCCCTTCAGGGGCAGTGAGATCGAGTTGACCCTGCTCGTCCTGGACCTCAAGGAAGGCCACCCCGCGGGCGTCGGACGGCATGACTTCGAGCGCAGCCGCGATCGCCGGGATCGCCGCCTCGTCGCCGGCCAGGAGGTGCCAGTCGGCCTCGGGATCCGGGGCGTAGCCTCCGCCGATCCCCAACAGCACAAGGGGATCCCCGGGCTTGGCGTTGTCGGCCCACGGTCCGGCCACCCCCTCGGTGCCGTGCACCACGAAGTCGACCCAGATCTGGCCGTTCGCCAGGTCGAAGCGGCGGATCGAGTAGGTGCGGATCGACGGCAACTGGTCCTGGGGGAGCTGCTCACGCAACACCTCCATGTCGTACGGCGGCGTCAGGTTCGCGCTCGGGTCGGCGAAGATCATCTTCGCGTACGCGTCGGTCTTGCCGTTCTCCTCGACGGCCGCGATCCCAGGGCCCCCGGCGACGATCCGCACCAGGTGCGGGGTCAACTGGATCCGCTCGATCACCTCGAGCACGATCTGGGGGCGCTTGGGGCGCTGGCGGCGTTCGGGAGCAGTCATCTGGCATCGTCCTTCAAGTCGGTTAGGTGAGCCTCACCATCTTTCAGGAGTCTACGGGAGAACGGCCGGAACCCAACTCCACCGCCAGTGTCCCGTCGCCAGTCCGCTCAGGCCCGCCAGTGGGGATCACGACCCGACAGGGCCACCAGCCGGGTGAGGGGATCGGCGTCGTCGGCCACCGGGACCGAGGGGGCGAACGGCTTGCCCTCGCCCTGGAAGTCGGGGGTCAACATGCCCGGGGCGAAGGCGAGCGATGCCGCCAGGCCGTCCGGGTCCGGCTGCCACTCCTGCCCGCTGGCCCGTGCGAGGTCCCAGCCGTGGACCTGGTACTCCCACAGGATCATCGAGGCGGCCATGTCGCCGGGCATCGCGGAATCGCCGATCCGCAGGGGTCGGGTGATGCCGTCGGGCAGGGACTGCGCCAACCGGTCCGCCAGGGCCACCACCTGCTCGGCACCGGAGCCGTGGACCTGGACCCGGTCGGCGTCGCTGCACTGACCGTCGGGCGAGGCGTACCCGTCGGTGAAGGCGGTGAGCCACCCGACCACATGGGCGCGCAGGTCGGTCAGGTCGAAGTCGCTGCACGGCGTCGGGGCGTGGCTCCGCTCGTCGGGGATCTGCTCCAACACGGAGGCGAGGTCGCGCAGCACAGGGTCGAGGTGTTCAGCAGTCGTCGTCATGACAGCGACGCTACGGTCGCCGACCCCGGTCGGTCTTGAAGATTCGCGACAGGCCCGTGCTGGCTACGATGTGGCGGTGGAGCCCATCCCCGACGACACCCGTGGCATCCTGGCGCCGCGGGAGATGATGCGTCACGTCGACTTCCGTCGTCATCGCAGCCCCGAACCCCTCGTCGGACTCGTCGAGTGGTTCTGGTCGGTGCGGTGGGACCTGCGGATCGGCTTCGTCCACCGCCAACAGGTGCTGTCGCATCCGGCGGTCAACATCAGTCTGGGCAATCCGCCACCGCCGGGGGAGGACCCCCCGCCGGGCCCGTACGCCGAGCGGTGCGTGGTCAACGGTGTGACCACCGAGCTGACCACCCGGACGCTGTACGCCAGCGGGTGGAACCTCGCGGCCCGGACCACGGTGGGCGGCTTCGGTGCCTGGGTGGACGATGTCGCCTCCTGCAACGAACGGGCCCTGCCCGGGCACCAGGTGCTGCCCGGGCTGGACGACGACCTGGCCGTACGGGCCGCCTCCTTGTCGAATGACCAGATCGTCGACCTGTTGGGTCAGCGACTGCTCACCCTGCTGGAGAAGCGTCCCCCGGCCCGGATCGCGCAGGCCCGCGACGTCGCGCAGATCGCGAGCGCGGTCGAGCACGACCGCTCCGTCACGGTCGTGGCCGACCTGGCGCGACTGGCCGGGGTCAGCACCCGGACCCTGCAACGGAGCTTCCTCTCCTGCGCCGGGCTGTCCCCGACGGCGGTGATCCGTCGCTATCGCCTGGTGGAGGCGGCCGAGCTGGTCCGCGACGGCGCCCCTGTGGACTGGGCCGAGGTCGCCGCCCGACTCGGCTACAGCGACCAGTCGCATCTCACCCGCGACTTCACCGCCACCCTCGGTCAGTCCCCGGCCCGGTATGCCGCAGCCGTCCGCGCAGCGGTCGAGCACTAGGATCCCGGAGGTGATCACTCTGCCGCACTCGGTCCGCTTCGCCCACCCCGAGACCGGACCGGTGGTCGAGGTCGACCATCAGGTCGGCAGCGCGCGGATCCACCTCCACGGGGCCCACCTCACCTCCTGGCGACCGTGCGGCCTCGGCGAACAGCTGTGGATGAGCTCGGCCTCCGAGTTCGGGCCCGGGGCCGCCATCCGCGGTGGCGTCCCGATCTGCTTCCCCTGGTTTGCGATGGGTCCGGGCGACTGGGAGCCCCAGCACGGCTTCGCCCGCCGCGTGCGGTGGCGCCTGCTCGGGGCCCGTCAGTCCCGTGACGAGGTCACCGTCGTGCTGGCGCTCGACGAGCGTGATCTCGCCGCGGACACGCCCGGGCGGGACCGGTGGCCGTACCGGTTCGGTCTCGAGTTCGAGGTCACCTTGACCGCCACCGACCTGCGGATGTCGTTGCTGGTCACCAACACCGGTGACGAGGACCTGCCCGTGAGCGGAGCCCTCCACACCTACCTCGCGATCGGTGACATCACCGCGACCCGGATCGAGGGACTCGATGACCTGACCTGCTTCGACAAGGTCAGCGGCACCGCCCTCGCGCCGACCGAGGAGCCGGAACTGGCGATCACGGCCCAGACCGACCGGGTGTACGTCCACCCCGACGGTGCCGCACACCAGGTGACGGTCCGGGGACAGCACTCGACGCTGCGGGTCCGCAACGAGTCCAGTCACACGGTGCTGTGGAATCCCTGGCAGGACAAGGCCGAGGCGATGGGCGACTTCCCCGACGACGGCTGGCGCGACATGGTCTGCCTCGAGGCCGCGCTGCCGATGGAGGCGTCCGGCGACTGGCCGGTGAGGCTGCAGCCGGGCGCCGAACACGCCGTGGTGCAGCAACTCCGCGTGGGGTCTGACGATCGTCGCGCCCGGATCAGACCAGGGTCGTGACCGGTCGGGCCGTACGGCTGATGTCGTGACGGTCCGAGACGGCGAGGCTGGGGGACATGCAGATGCTCATCACCTCCATCGCGATCCTCGGCACCATCGTCGTCGGCCTGCTGGCCGTCGTCCCGACCCTGGTCGACCTCGGCTCGGGACAGCGCTGAGGCCCGCCACTGACACACGAACCAACCTTGGGGTCGCCACGATTCGGACAGCCCCTTGACCTTCGTCGGCAGGAATTACGTAAGGTACTTGCATAACGTCTTGACGCAGGCAAGTCCGGACGCAGATCAACGATGAAGTGGAGCCATCATGGAGCGATTGCTCAATCGACGCACTCTTCTCGGCGCGACCGCGGCCGTGTCCGCAGTCGGACTGGCCGGCTGCCGCACAAAGGCCGACTCCGACCAGAACCGCAAGGTCGCCGAACAGAACGCGCAGGCGCTGCTGCCGACGTACCGGCCGGTCGAGTTGGCTGAGCCGGACCTGCCCGGAGTTGACCTGCTGCCGCCGGGGTACTTCACCTACCCGCGCAACA
>DVLP01000191.1 GCA_018715445.1 Candidatus Avipropionibacterium avicola
GGCCCCGGACGGGAGCTCCTCGCGCTCGGACTCGGATGGTTCGGATGGCAGCACGATCACGAAAGGCTACACCGAGTCAGGCAGACTCCGGGGCATGCCCGGCAGCCACTTCGTCGACCTCTCCCCGCTGAAGCACTCAGCGGCCTTCACGCGGATGTGGATCGGCTCGTCGATGGCGGGGCTGGGCAGTCAGCTGACGATCGTCGCGGTGATGTTGCACATGTATGCGATGACCGGCTCGACCTTCGCGGTGTCGATGATCGCCTTCTCCGGTCTGGTGCCGATGATCCTGGCCGGACTGTACGGAGGCATGTTGGCCGATGCCTTCGACCGACGCACCGTGGCGCTGCTGGCGGCCTGTGTCACCTGGGTGTCGACCGGGCTGCTGGCCGTGCTGGCCTGGGCGCACTGGGTGAACCCGGCCTGGCTGTATGCGTTGACGATCATCAACTCGGCGTCGAACTCGATCGTGATGGCCACCCGGTCGGCGATCATCCCGCGGTTGATCCCGCGCAGCATGCTGCCGGCGGCCTCGGCCCTGCAGGGCGTCACCTTCGGGGCGATGGTGATGGTGGGCCCGGCACTGGGTGGGGTGTTGGTGGCGCTGACCGACTACTCGTGGACCTACACCATCGACGTGGTCCTGATGTCGACCCTGTTCCTCGGCCTGTGGTCGTTGCCGCGGATCCGGCCCGAGGGGGAGTCGTCACGACCGGGTCTGAAGGCCCTGATGGAGGGGATGCGGTTCCTGCGTGGGGCTCGCACCATCCGCACCCTGTACCTGCTGGACATGACCGCGATGACCTTCGGGCACCCGATCGCGTTGTTCCCCGCCGTCGGGGCCCAGCTGATCGGTGGGGCTGAGATCACCTCCGGGATCCTGACCGCCTCCAGCGCGGTCGGGATGTTCCTGGCGAGTGTGTTCTCCGGCAGGTTCGGGGGAGTGCGGCGCCAGACTCGCGCCCTGCTCCGGGCGACCAAGGTCTTCGCCCTCGGTGGGGCAGCGCTGGGCGTGGTGCTGTTGCTGGCTGCCCTGGGGATCTGGCGTCCGGCGGGCGGTGTCGACGCGCACACGGTGAACCTGCCGTTGCTGTTGTGTGCCGGGTTCGCCCTGGTGGTGATGGGGGCCTCCGACCAGGTGGGCGCGATCTTCCGGTCCACGATCATGCAGTCGGCCGTGCCCGATGCGATGCGTGGACGCCAGCAGGGGATCTTCACCGTGGTGGTCGCGGGCGGGCCACGGTTGGGTGCGCTCTACATGGGCACCCTGGCCACCCTGACCTCGCTGTGGTTCCCACCGCTGCTGGGTGGGTTTGTGATCATCGCCGTGGTGGCGGTCCTGACCCGGTTGGTGCACCCTGCGTTCCGCGACTACGACGCCGCCGATCCGGTGCCGTGACCCCGGTCGTAGGGTGACGCGGGTGAGCGTGCAGAACCAGGCCGTGGCCGAGTGGCAGTCGTCGGCGGACGTGGTCCGGGCCCAGCGGCGCAGTGTCGGGGTGTTGTTCGCCGCCCAGATCCTGGGTGGATTGGGGATCGGCGCCGGTGTCGCGATGGGCAGCCTGTTGGCCGAGGAGGTCACCCAGGACGAGGCGCTGGCCGGGATCTCACGGACCATGAGCACGTTGGGGACCGCTGCCTTCGCCGTACCCCTGGTGATGTTGGCGGCCCGGCGGGGACGACGGTTCGCGCTGACGACCGGTTGGGCGCTGGCCGTGATCGGTGCGGCCACCCTGGTCAGCTCCATCGCGGTCGGACGATCGACGCCACTGGTGAGCGTGCCGTTGCTGATGGTCGGGATGTTGGTCTTCGGTGCTGGCCAGGCCGCCAACCTGCAGTCCCGGTTCGCCGCCACCGACCTGGCGCCGCCGCGGACCCGGGCACGGTCGTTGTCCCTGATCGTGTGGGCCACCACCGTGGGGACCGTGCTCGGGCCGAACCTCGCGGCCCCCGGTGAGACGGTCGCGGGATGGTTCGGCCTGCCGGGGATCGCCGGGCCGTACCTGATCGGCTCGGTCGGGTTGGTGCTGGGAGCACTGGTCTCCTGGATCGGCTTGCGTCCCGATCCGTTGTTGGTGGCGCGCGACCACACCGTACGGGCATCACGCGGACGCCCCGAGGAGCCCGCCCTGGCCCGCGGAGAAGTGGTGCGGACGATCTGGCAGCTGCCGCTGCTGCGGACCGCCCTGATCGCCGTCGTGCTCAACCAGACCGTGATGGTGACGGTGATGACGATGGCGCCGGTCCACATGGCCCATCACGACATGACCCTGCCGATGGTCGGCTTCTCATTGAGCCTGCACACCTTGGGGATGTTCGCCTTCTCGCCCCTGGTGGGGATGGTCGCCGACCGCATCGGTGAGGTGCCCACGGTCCTGCTCGGCACCGTGATCACCCTGGTGTCGTTGGGATTCTGCTTCGTGGCAGGGGACTCGATGGTGTTGATCACCGTCGGATTGTTCCTGCTCGGCCTGGGCTGGTCCTTCGGCATGGTCGCCGGATCGGCGCTGCTGACCCGTGCTGCCCCCGAACGGATCCGGGCCCAGGTCCAGGGGTTCAGCGACACCTCGATGAACCTGGTGGCTGCGCTCGGGGCGGCGGCCGCCGGACCGGTGCTGGCCCTGTGGGGCTACCCCTGGTTGAGCGCCATCGCGGCGGTCGTGGTCGTGGTGATCATCGTGCTGGTCCTTCCCCAGCGTCGCCACGACTGAGCTGCAAGGACCGTACCGCCATCGTCGCGCAGCCGGTGGCGATGCAGAGCAGGACCGTCACAGCGGCGGTCACCTGCAACAGGCCGGCCGACGAGCTGGCGGCGGCGAAGTAGAGCCCGCCCAGGCCTGCTACGGCGACCACCTCGGCGAGCACCGGCCCGGTGGAGTTCAGCGCGGAGACCGCAGAGGCGAGCCCAGGGTCGACCTGGGCGGTGATCGCAGCGATCAGCGGACTGTAGCCGGCGGCGTGCCCGGCGCCGGCAAGGAGCAACAACAGGGCCGTGCGACCGGCGACCAGTTGTCGCGATGCAGGACCACCACGGCAAGCAGACCACACGCACAGACGATCGGCCCGACGATCGGGAGGATCCCTTGGAGCTGGGCCGGATGGGTGTGCCAAGTGAGGCTGAGCGCACCGAAGCCGAGGGCGTACGGGACGAAGGCCAGGCCTGCTTCCAAGGGGGTGAAGCCCATCGCGGACTGCAGGTGCAGGGTCAGGGTGAGCAGGAAGACGGTGTAGCAGCCCATCACCAGGCAACACGACACCAGTCCCCAACGGACCGGCGGCGGCCTGAGTGCCGTCAGGTCGAGCACGGGATGGCGAGCCCGGGTCTCGTGGCCGAGGAAGAGCTCCAGGAGGGCGATGACGCCCGCCAGTACCAGCCAGGTGGGAAGGGACCAGCCGAGTTCGGCGCCGAAGATCAAGGGGAGGATGACCAGCGTCATGGCCACGCTCAACAAGCCACGCCGAGCGGGTCGAGTCGGGCCGATCGGTCGGTCGCGGACCGGGGGAGGTGACGGAGGCCCAGAGCGAGGGTCAGCAGCCCGATCGGCACGTTGACCAGGAAGACCGCACGCCACGAGAGCCCGAACAGGTCGCTGCCGACGACCAGGCCGCCGACCACCTGGCCCAGGGCGACGCCGAGGGCCAGCACCATGCTGTACAACCCGATCGCCTGTCGCCGCCCGGGTCCCTCCCACAGCCGGTGGATGAGCGAGAAGACCTGTGGCATCAGCAGGGCCGCACCGATCGCCTGGGCGATCCGGGCTGCCACGAGCATGGTGACGTCAATCGCCACCCCACACACCAAGAAGGCCACGGTGAACCAGGCGAGCCCGGACAAAAGGTGCGGCGATGGCCGAGCACGTCACCGATTCGGGCGCAGGTGACGAACAGGACGCAGGTCGTCAGCAGATAGCCCGACAGCACAGCACACTCACCGAGGGAACCGGCGGGCCTGCGGTCCCGGCGGTCCGGGTGGACGGGCGCCTGGAGCTGGCCCATCGCCGGCTGCTGCAGAGTCATGACGATCCGTGCTTCGGCGCGATCGAGGCGTTGGTGCAACTGCTGCAAGCTGGCCGTTCGCCGCGAGCCCGGGGAGCGACCATCGCCGGGGCGCGTCGAATTGGTCGAGCGCGCCCGGGAGGCGA
>DVLP01000192.1 GCA_018715445.1 Candidatus Avipropionibacterium avicola
ATGAAGGGCCGCATCATCGGTCGCGAAGGCCGCAACATCCGCACCTTCGAGCAGACCACCGGGGCCAACCTGGTGATCGACGACAGCCCCGACTCGGTGCTGGTCTCCTGCTTCGACCCGGTCCGCCGCGAAGTCGCCCGCCTCGCGCTCAGCGATCTGGTCGCCGACGGACGGATCCACCCGAGCAGCATCGAGGAGGCGCACGCCCGCAGCAGCGAGCAGGTCGCCGTCCGATGCCAGCAGGCCGCCGAGGATGCGCTGCTCGAGGTCGGCATCACCGACCTCGATCCCGCGCTGGTCGAGATCCTCGGCCAGCTGCGCTACCGCACCTCGTACGGCCAGAACGTCCTCAAGCACCTGATCGAGTGTGCCCACCTGGCCCGGATGATCGCCGCCGAGCTGGGCCTCGACCCGCGACCGGCAGCCCGGGCCGCGTTCCTGCACGACATCGGCAAGGCCCTCACCCATGAGGCGGAGGGCTCCCACGCCCTGGTCGGGGCCGACCTGGCACGGCGGCACGGGGAGCACCCCGACGTCGTCCACGCCATCGAGGCCCACCACAACGAGGTCGACCCCGAGACCGTCGAGGCCCACCTGGTCCAGGTGGTCGACGCGATCTCCGGGGCCCGGCCCGGTGCTCGTCGTGAGTCGGTGGACCAGTTCATGACCCGGATGACCCAGCTGGAGAAGCTGGCGCGCAGCCATGACGGGGTGGGCAAGGTGTTCGCCATGCAGGCCGGCCGCGATGTCCGCGTGATGGTGCAACCCGACAAGGTCGACGACCGTCAGGCCCAGGTGCTGGCGCGCACCATCGCCCAGCAGTACGAGCAGGAGCTGACCTACCCGGGCCAGATCAAGGTCACCGTGATCCGCGAGTCCCGGGCCTCCGAGACCGCTCGCTGACCGACGACGGGCTACTTGGTCGGGGCCTCGGCCGGGTCGTCGATCACGTCGGCGGTGACCACCACCCGCGGACCACGCCGCGAGCGGCGCAGTCGGGCCTCGAGCTTGTTCGCCACCATCGACAGGCTGAAGTTGATGATGATGAACATCACCGCGGTGACCATCAGGGTCGGGATCAGGTTGGCGTTCGGCGTCGCGAAGGTCTGCGCGGCCCGCAACAGCTCCGAGTAGCTGATCATGTAGCCCAGCGCGGTGTCCTTCAGCACGACGACCAACTGGCTGATCAACGACGGCAGCATCGCGGTCACGGCCTGGGGTAGGAGCACCGTCACCAGCGTCTGGGTGTGGGTCATGCCGACCGCCAGGGCGGCCTCACGCTGACCCTTGGGCAGGGAGTGCACGCCGGAGCGGATCAGCTCGGCGATCACCGCACCGTTGTAGAGGGTGAGCCCGGCCACCACGCCGAAGAAGGTCGCCGGACGTCCGAAGATGTGCAGCCCGAAGATCGCGAAGTAGTACGCGAACAGCATCATCACCAGCACCGGGACCGCCCGCAGGAACTCCACCAGCACCCCGCAGACACCGCGGACGACGGTCACCGACGAGAGCCGGCCCATCCCCAGCAGCAGGCCCAACACTGCGGCCAGCACGATCGCGCACACCGCAGCGCTCAACGTCGACCACAATCCGGGCAGCAGGTACGCCGTCCAGGTCACCGGCTCCAGCAGCGGCAGCCACTTCTGCGGTGCCCACTGGTTGTTGTCCGGATTGCCCAGGGCCACCACGATCACCGCGGCGATCCCCAGCAGGATGATCACACCGACGACACCGACGACGCGGTAGAGCAGCTTCGCCCTCGGTCCCGGGTTGTCGAACAGTACGGTCTGGGTACTCACCGCTGCACCACCAATCGTCGCGAGAGCCAGGTGAAGAAGAAGCCCATCGGCAGGGTCAGGATCACGAAGGCCAGCGCGATCAGGACGAAGATCGCAAACAGCAACGAGATGTTGAACTCCAACATCCCGCTCATGATGTAGCTGAGCTCGGCCACCCCGATGGTCGCCAGCACGGTGGTGTTCTTGGTCAGCGCGATCAAGGTGGTGCCCAACGGGGCGATGGCTCCCCGGAAGGCCTGCGGCAGGATGACATTGGTCAGTGCCGGCATGAAGCTCAACCCGATCGCCCGGGCAGCCTCGGCCTGACCGGCCGGGACGGTGTTGATGCCCGAGCGCAGGGCCTCGGCGACGAAGGCCGCGTGATAGACCGACAACCCGATCACACCGAACCAGAAGTTGTTGTCGGCCAGTGAGGTCGGCGAGTCCCTGGGGGCGATCGACCATCCCAGGGTGTTCATGAACCCGAAGGCGAAGAAGAAGACGATCAACGTCAGGGGAGTGTTGCGGATGGTGTTGACGTACGCCGTGCCGAAGATCCGCAGCGCACCGATCGGTGCGACCCGCAGGATGGCCACCACCGTCCCGATGACCAGGGAGCCGACCGCGGCGACCACGGTCAACTTGATGGTCATCCAGAAGGCGCCCAGGACGTCGTACTTCTCGAGCAGCGTCGCCATCCCGGAGAACAGCTCGCCCATCTGCTCACCCCTTTCGTTGATCCAGCAGCAAGGTCCGGATCAGGAGCAGGCGTCCGGGGTGGGCGGGTTGTCGGCACCCAGCTCGAAGCCGGCCGGGCCGAGGTACTTGTCAGCGGCAGCCTGCCACTCGCCGCTCTCGACCATCTTGGTCAGGGCGTCGTTGATCTTGTTGCACAGCTCGGTGTCGCCCTTCTTGATGCCGACGCCGTAACGCTCCTCGGAGAAGGTCTCGCCGACGACCTTGATCTTGCCCTTGTACTGATCCTGGGAAGCGAAGCCGTACAGGATGGTGTTGTCGGTCGAGACCACGTCGATGTTGCCCGCTGCGAGGGCTTCCACGCACTTGGAGTAGTTGTCGTACTCCTGCAGCTGGGCCTGGCCGCCGTACTTGTCGTTCAGGTTCTGGGCCGAGGTGGAGCCCTTCACCGAGCACAGCCGCTTGCCGGGCAGGTCCTCGGGACCGTTGATGTCGGTCGCATCGGCACGGACCAACAGGTCCTGACCGGCGATGATGTACGGGCCGGCGAAGGAGACCTTCTCCTTGCGCTCGTCGGTGATCGAGTAGGTGGCGAAGATCATCTTCACCTGGTCGGACTGCAACATCGTCTCGCGCTGGGCCGACGGGGTCTCGACGAACTCGACCGACTCGTAGCCGAGCTCCTTGGCCACGAAGTTCGCCACGTCGATGTCGAAGCCCTCATAGCTGTTGCCGACCTGCTGACCCAGACCCGGCTGGTCGAACTTGATGCCGATCTTGACGGCGCCGTCGTCGCCGGAGCAGGCGGTCAGGCTACCGGCGGCGAGCGCCATCACTGCGGCCACCGCGAGGACCTTGAGTTGTTTGAACATGCTTCCTCCGTTGGGTTTTCAGTGGGAAAGGATCTTGCCGAGGAAGTCCTTGGCCCGGCTGGACTGGGGACTGGAGAAGAACGTCTCGGGGTCGGCCTGCTCGACCAGTTGGCCGTCAGCCATGAACACGACGCGGTCCGCGGCCTTGCGGGCGAAGCCCATCTCGTGGGTCACCACGACCATCGTCATGCCGTTGTGGGCCAGGTCGACCATCACGTCGAGGACCTCGTTGACCATCTCGGGGTCCAGGGCCGAGGTCGGCTCGTCGAAGAGGATCACCTTGGGATCCATCGCCAGCGCCCGGGCGATCGCGACGCGTTGCTGCTGGCCACCGGAGAGCTGGGCCGGATACTTCTCGGCCTGGCTGTCGACCCCGACCCGCTTGAGCAGCTCCATCGCGCGCTCGCGGGCCTGCTTCGCGTTCTGCTTGCGCACCTTCATCGGGCCGAGGGTGACGTTGTCCACGATGGACTTGTGCGCGAACAGGTTGAACGACTGGAACACCATGCCGACATCGGCCCGCAGCCGGGCCAGGTCGCGGCCCTCCTCGGGCAGTCGGACGCCGTCGATGGTGATCTCGCCGGAGTCGATGGTCTCGAGTCGGTTGATCGCGCGACACAGCGTGGACTTGCCCGAACCGGAGGGCCCGATCACCACGACGACCTCACCCTGGCCGATCTCCAGGTTGATGTCCTTGAGGACGTGCAGGTCACCGAAATGCTTGTTGACATCGGTCAGCGTCACCAGGGCAGGCTTGTCGGAGGCCGCATGGACACCGTCGTCGACCGAGGTCGTCGGAGAGTCGGACATGCGCTGACCCTATGACACATTCGTACGGGCTGGCACGCATTTGACGGCGACAGTTTGGTTACGGCAGCGGTTTCGACACCGCTCGCGGACCGGTCACCCCCGTGCTTCTCACACCGTTCCGCGGACACCCCACGAGCCGGAGAAGCGTTGACCCGGCTTCAACACGATCAGCCCGTCATGGGTGGGCCCCGGGTTGAACGCATCGGGTCCACAGGTCATCGGCTCGACCGCGATGCTGCCGTCACCGGCCCCGGTGAAGACCTGCAGCCAGCCGAACCCCTGGTCGGCCCACAACTCGGTCGTGCGGTCGCCGTGGCTCAGCCCCACGCTCCATCGACCCCCGGAGGTCTCCAGACCGGTGAAGGCGGTGTCCAGCTCGAGTCCGCCCAGGCGCCGACCCTGACGCAGGTCCAGCTCGGCGGTCACCGGGGCCAGGGCGCCGGGCAGCAGCCGCTGCGGATCGACCTCCAGATGGTGGCCGGCGGGCAGGCGCAGCTCGACGTCGGCCACGTCGTCGGCCCCGACGCTCAGGTACGGATGGGCGCCGTAACCGAAGGGCAGGGGATCGGCGCACGGGTTCGCCACCACGAGCTCGACGGTCAGTCCGTCCGCATCGAGGCGGTGGGTGATGATCGCCTCCAGGGTCGCGGGCCAGCCGTCCTGGGGTCGCAGGACGACCCGCTGGGTGACCTGGTCCTCACGATGGTCGACCAGTTCCCAGGGCATCCACCGGACCAACCCGTGGATCGCCGTGCTGCGCTCGACCTCGCTGATCGGCAACTGCTCGGTGCGGCCCTGCCAGGTCCAGCGACCGTCACGGATCCGGTTCGGCCACGGCAGCAACTGCTGCCCGCGACACATCGTCACCGCCTCCTCGGCGCCGAAGCCGCGCACCAGATCCACCCCGTCACGTTGCAGCACGCGCAGGGTCGCCCCGACCTCGCAGACCACCGCCACGTGGCCGGCTCCGGAGATGGGGTACTGCTCGCCGGTGGGGAACATCGGTGACAGGCTCGACATGGGCCTGACCGTAGTGCGCCGGAGGTCCCGGTGGCGCCCCCGTGTTCTGAGGGTGAGACGGGTAAGGTTCGCACCGTCATGTCCACATCCACGCACCACAGCCCGCGGACGTACCAGATCCGCACCCACGGCTGCCAGATGAACGTCCACGACTCCGAGCGACTGGCCGGACTCCTGGAGGGCGCCGGCTACGTCCGCGCCGAAGGCTCCGAGGACGACGGCGCCGCCGACGTCGTGGTCTTCAACACCTGCGCCGTCCGCGAGAACGCCGACAACAAGTTGTACGGCAGCCTCGGCCACCTGCTGCCGGTGAAGAAGGCCAGACCGGGGATGCAGATCGCGGTCGGTGGTTGCCTGGCCCAGAAGGACACCACCACGATCGTGGACAAGGCCCCTTGGGTCGACGTGGTCTTCGGCACC
>DVLP01000193.1 GCA_018715445.1 Candidatus Avipropionibacterium avicola
ATCGGCGGTGAAGACCACGATCGCCGGGACCGCGTCATCGCCCAGGAAGTCTGAGAGCCGTTCCTGCACTCGGGTGGCGTCCGCGCTGGCCGGCAGGTAGGTCGTCTGGTCGTTGGTGGAGACCTCCCCCACCTTGCCGAAGTACGGTCCACCGATGCCGGCGGCCACCAGCCAGGCCAGGATGAGCAGGGCCGGGACGACCACTCGAAGGACTCGCACGGTCTACCCCCATCAATGTAGCTTGCTTGGCTAGCAATAAACTTAGCATGGATCAGGCCTCGGATGCAGGGTGGGCCGTGGCTATGATGCTCGACATGACCGAGGGCGAGCCGGCGGCGGAGCAGTTCCCGCTGTACGCGATCCGCGCGGCCGATCCCCGGGGCGAGATGGTCGCTCCCGACGAGGTGCCCACCGATGACCTCGCGCAGATCGACGAGGTGATGAGTGCCATGGGGCACCTGCGTACGGTCGAGCGTCGGTTGGCCGAGGCGTCCCAGGAGTTCATGAAGCTCAACGAGACCGACATGCGGGCCCTGCACTACCTGATGATCGCCGAGAACCAGGACCAACCGGTGACCGCGAGCGCGCTGGCCCGCTACCTGCGCATCACCACCGCCTCGACCACCAAGCTGATCGACCGGCTCGAGCGTCAGCACCACGTCGTACGGCATCGCCACCCGTCGGACCGTCGAGCCCTGCTGATCACCGTCTCGGCCACCACCCGGACCGCAGCCATCGCCAGCATGGGACGCCACCAGGCCTCCCGGGTGAAGGTCGCTGCGGAGCTGAGCCCGGAGCAGCGCGCGGTGGTCATCGACTTCCTGAACGACACCGCAACTGCACTGCAGGAGAGCCTTGATCGGCCGCCGGAGGGCTGACCCCTCGACGGGCTCGGGGGTCGGGTGGGGCCCTCGACGAGCTCGGGGGTCGGGGGTCAGTCCTGGCCCCAGAAGAGGCGGTCGACCACGTTGACGGCCTGGCGGGCCAGGCGACGCTGGTCCGACTGGAGCAGGGAGGCACCCGGGACCGGATAGTCCATCAGCTCGGCGACGGCGGCGAGCTCACGGGTGTCGGACGGCATCGTGTCGCTCGGGCGTCCGCGGACCAGCATGGACAGGTCGCGGATCCGGCTGGCCAGGCGCCAGGCACTGGCCAGGGTGTCGTGGTCCTCTCGGCCGATCAGCTCGAGCTCGCGGGCGGCGTCGAGGGCGACCATCGTACGGGTGGTCCGCAGGGGCGGGTGAGCGGCGGCGTGGTCGAGCTGAATCATCTGGACGGTCCACTCGACATCGCTCAGCCCACCGGGGCCGAGCTTGAGGTGGTCACGCCGATCCACCCCGCGTGGCAGCCGCTCGGCCTCCATCCGCGCCTTCAACCGGCGGATCTCGGCCCGCTGGTCGTCGTTCAGCCCACCGTCCGGCCACCGGTGCTGATCGATCTCGGCCATCAGCTCGGCGCCCAGCTCGGCGTCACCGGCGCCGACCCCGGCCCGGACCAGGGCCTGCATCTCCCAGGTGCTGGACCAGCGCGCGTAGTAGGTGCGGTACGCATTCATGGTGCGGATGATCGGCCCGCCCGAGCCCTCGGGTCGTAGCCCCAGGTCGATCTCGATGCCGGGCACCGGACCGGGGCTGGTCAGCCCGGATCGCAACCGGGTCAGCAGTTTCGTCGCTTCGGCCAGTGCGCCGTCCTTGCCACCATCGGCCATCACGAACATCGCATCGGCGTCCGAGGCGTACGACATCTCCTGCCCACCCCAGCGACCCATCGCGATCGCGGCGATCGGCGGCCCCGACCAGCCGCGCATCACGACCTCGAGGGCGGTGTCGATGGTCGCCGACGTGAGCGCGGCCAGAGATCGTCCGACATCGTCGACGCTGATCGCGGCCAGCACGTCAGCGCCGGCGACCCGCAGCAGGCCCCGCTGACGCACCGCCCGGATCGCCTGGATGGCCCGGACCGGATCCTCCTGACGTCGTGCAGCACTGGACATCTCGCCACGCCACTGCTCATAGGTACGGACGCCGGGGGCTTCCTCGCGGGCCAGCAGTTGGACGGCTTCGGGCGTGCGCTGCAGCAGGTTCACGACATAGCGACTGGAGGCCAACAGCTTGGCCAAGCGCTGGGCCGTGGTGCCCTCGTCGCGCAGTGCGCGGAGGTACCAGGGCGTACGACCGAGGGCTTCGGAGATCTGACGGAAGGCCAACAGGCCGTGGTCCGGGCTCGGCGCATCGGCGAGCCAACCCAGCATCACCGGCAGGAGCTGTCGTTGGATCTCGGCCTGTCGGCTGACCCCTGAGGTGAGCGCGGCGACATGGCCCAGGGCGGCCTTCGGATCTGCGAAACCCAAGGCCTGCAAACGATCCTCGGCAGCACCGGTGGTCAACTGCAGCTCATCGGTCCGGATCCGCGAGACCGCGGTCAGCACCGGAGAGTAGAAGACCCGCTGGTGCAACTGCTCCACCCGCCGGGCATGTCGGCGCCACTGCCGGACCAGGTCATCGCCCGAGCCGAGCCCGAGCCCGCGGGCCAGGGCCCGCAGCCGGTCCGGGTCGTCGGGCAACAGGTGCGTACGCCGCAGGTCCTCCATCTGGATCCGATGCTCGAGGGTCCGGACGAAGGCGTACGACTCGGCCAGGTCGGCACCGTCGCTGCGGCCGACGTAGCCGTAGGTCACCAGGGACCGCAGGGCGGGCAGGGTGGCGCGCTCCCGCAGTCGTTCGTCGGCGCGTCCGTGCACGAGCTGCAGCAACTGGACCGAGAACTCGACGTCACGCAACCCGCCGACCCCCAGCTTCAGCTCGCGATCGCTGTGCTCACTGGGGATGTGCTCCACGACGCGACGCCGCATGGCTCGGGCATCGACCACGAAACCCGGTCGTTCACCGGCGCGCCACACCCGCTCAGCGACCATCGCACAGAAGTCCTGCCCCAGCTCGAGGTCGCCGGCCATCGCCCGCGCCTTCAACATCGCCTGGAACTCCCAGGTCTTGGCCCACTTGTCGTAGTAGGTCTGCATGCTGGCCAGCGTCCGGACCAGCGGACCGGCACTGCCCTCGGGGCGAAGCGCGGCATCGAGTTCCCAGATCCGGCCCGCGGCCGAGTACCCCGAGCAGATCCGTGCCACCGCCGCGGCCAACCGGGTCGCGGCCCGCATGGCGGTGTCGGTGCCGACCTCGGAGCCGACCGGCGGCTCGGCGACATAGACGACGTCGACATCGCTGACATAGTTGAGCTCCTGGGCGCCGCACTTGCCCAGCGCCACGATCGCCAACCGGCACTGCTGCCAGGCCTCGCCGACCTCGGCGCGGGCCGCGGCCAGGGCGGCCTCCACCACAGCGTCGGCCAGGTCGGCCAACTCTCCAGCGACGTCCTCCATCACCTCGGTGGGCTCGTCGGCCATCAGGTCGCGCACCGCCACCGTGATCAGGGCCGCCCGGTAGGCCAGGCGCAGCCGATCGGCCGCGGTCGGATCGGTCGCCACCGGCGCCTCGGCGTCCGGGTCGGCACCGACGGCGGTCAGGAAGCTGGTTCGCCAGTGCTCGCGGGAGCGTCTCTGAGCGGGCTCCTCGAGCTCGACGAGCTGGTCGGGATGGGCCGCCAAGTGGTGTCCCAGGCTGCGGCTTCCGGCGAGCAGGGCCACCAGTCGGTCGGCGGTCGGAGCCGCGCTGATCAGGGCGGTGGTCTGCTGCGGCGCCGTGTCGAACAATCGGTCCAGGCCCGACACCACCTGGTCGGGATCCGCGCTGGCGCCGAGCCGTTCGACCAGATCGGCACTGACCTCGGCGGGCAGGGCCCACCGGTCCAAGGCCTCGGCGGCATGGGTCGGGTCGTGCAGGCCGAGCCGAGCCAACTGTCCGATGGTGGTGTGCTGCCGGGTCACGGCACGACCCTACTCAGCCCACCCCGGTGTCGCGAGCGCTGCCGTCGGACGAGACCGCTACGGTGGCGGTCATGGCCCGCGCCCAACGCAACCTCGACCTCGTCATCAGTTCTGCCGGACGACTCCTCGACTGGGTGCGCACTCTCGAGGTGGATCCACGGTCCACCACCGTGGCCCCCGGGTGGGACATGACGACCCTGGTGGCCCATCTCGGCGCCGTGCTCGACAGCACCGTCGCCACCCTCGGTCGGGCGTCCCGCTCACCGTTGTCGTCGCTGGGCGGCTACCTGGCCGCGTACGGTGCGGCTGGCGCGGAGGTCGCGGACCGCGAACG
>DVLP01000003.1 GCA_018715445.1 Candidatus Avipropionibacterium avicola
GCCAACACCTCGCAGAAGCCGCAGGTGGTGATCGACGCGATCGCCGAGCACTACCGCGAGCACAATGCGAACGTCGCCCGAGCGATGCACACACTGGGGGCGGAGGCGACCGCGGCGTACGAGGGCGGTCGGGCCAGGATCGCCCGGTTCATCGGAGCCGAGCGGGCCGAGGAGATCGTCTTCACCAAGAACGCCTCCGAGGCACTCAACCTGTGTGCCCACACGCTGGGTGCACGGCTGGGCCCCGGCGACGAGATCGTGGTCTCGGTGATGGAGCACCACTCCAACATCGTGCCCTGGCAGCTGCTCTGTGAGCGCACCGGTGCCACGTTGCGTTGGTTCGACATCACCGAGGACGGTGCGCTCGACCTCGACAAGGCCGCCGCCGACGGTCTGATCAACGAACGCACCAAGGTCGTGTCGCTGGCCTGGGTGTCCAATGTGCTGGGCACCGTCAATCCGATCGCCCTGATCGCCGAGCAGGCCCATGCGGTCGGTGCGGTGGTCGTGGTCGACGGTTCCCAGGGCGTGCCGCTGATGCCGACCTCGGTGGCCGAGCTGGGCTGTGACCTGCTCGTCTTCACCGGCCACAAGATGGTCGGACCGACCGGGATCGGTGTGCTGTGGGGTCGTCACGACCTGCTGGAGACCCTGCCGCCCTTCCTCGGTGGCGGCGAGATGATCGAGATCGTCCGGATGGAGGGCTCGACCTTCGCCCCGCCGCCGGCCCGCTTCGAGGCCGGCACGCCACCGATCGCCCAGGGTGCCGTCCTGGGCGTCGCGGCCGACTACCTGAGTGGTCTGTCGATGGCGGCGATCCGCGCCCACGAGGAGCAGGTGACCGCCCACGCCCTGGCACGACTGGGGGCGATCAAGGGGCTGCACATCCTGGGGCCGACCTCGGTCGACGCCCACGGTGAGCTCGGTCGTGGTGGGGCGGTGTCGTTCAGCATTGACGGCGTCCATCCTCATGACGTCGCGCAGCTGTTGGACAGTCGGGGGATCGCGGTCCGCGGTGGTCACCACTGCGCCCGCCCGTTGCACGAGCGGTTGGGCATCCAGGCCAGCACCCGGATGTCGAGCTATCTCTACACCACCACGGATGAGATCGACGCGCTCGGTGATGCACTGGAATGGACCATCGACTTCTTCACCAGGAGGTGACCGGTGTCGGTTGAGGCGATGTACCAGGAGATCATCCTGGACCACTACCGCGATCGTCAGCACTACGGACTGCGCGAGCCGTACGAGGGCGAGGCCCACCACGTCAACCCCAGCTGCGGCGACGAGGTGACGCTGCGGGTCCACCTGGAGGGTGACCGGGTCGCCGATGTGTCGTGGGACGCGGTCGGCTGCTCCATCTCCCAGGCCGCCACCTCGGTGATGACCGAGCTGGTGATCGGCAAGTCACTGGAGCAGGCCATGGCCCTGCGTGACGAGTTCACCGAACTCATGCACGGCCAGGGCAGGATCGAACCGAACGAGGACCACCTGGAGGACGGCATCGCCTTCGCCGGCGTCGCCAAGTTCCCCGCCCGCGTGAAGTGTGCCCTGCTGGGGTGGTCGGCCTTCGCCGACGCCGCCGCCCGGGCCAACGCAGACACCGAGCACCAAGAGGAGACATCATGACCGAGACACCTGAGACCACCGACACCGTCGAGGGCCAGCGGCCGTCCGACCTGGTCCGTGACGAGCTGCCCGATGCCTCGGCTGCGCAGGCCCCGTCCGCCACGCCCAGCGAGGAGGACCTCATCGAGGCGATGAAGGATGTCGTCGACCCCGAGCTGGGGATCAACGTGGTCGACCTGGGCCTGGTCTACGGCATCCATGTCGAGGACGACGGGTCGGCCACCATCGACATGACCCTCACCTCGGCGGCCTGTCCGCTGACCGACGTCATCGAGGACCAGACGAACCAGGCCCTCGAGGGACTGGTCGAGCGGGTCGCGATCAACTGGGTCTGGATGCCGCCGTGGGGCATCGAGAAGATCACCGACGACGGCCGTGAGCAGTTGCGGGCCCTGGGCTTCAACGTCTGAGCCCTCAACGTCTGAGCACTGACGGAGCTGACATGAGCCCGACCATCAGCCAACGGACCGGGCCGCTGCGGACCGTGCTGGCCCATCGTGCGGCCGTCGGCCGTACCGCCGACGGCGAGCTGCGGGTGTTCACCGTCAGTCAGGGGACCGATGCCCCGCTCAGCGTCCTGGATGCCTCCGGGACCAGTGTCGCCGAAGTGCCGCTGCCCGGCGCCGGGGGTGCCTGGGCCCTCGATGCCCGTGTCGACGGCAGCTGTGTGATCGGCACCTACTTCGACGGCAGCCTGTACGAGTGGGACGGCCGGCAGCTCTCCGCGCTGGGGCGACCCACCGAGCAGACCACCTACGTCTGGGACGTCGTGGCGCTGCCGGACGGCACGACCCTGGCGGCCACCTATCCCGATGCCTCGGTGGCGGCCCACCACCGCGACACCGGCACGAGGGTGTTGCGGTCCTTCGGCAGCGAGGAGATCCTGTACGCCCGGTCGATCTGTGTCGA
>DVLP01000194.1 GCA_018715445.1 Candidatus Avipropionibacterium avicola
AGTCGGTCGGGGAGCTCACCTTCCCGGTCTTCGTGAAGCCGGCCCGCGCCGGATCGAGCTTCGGGATCAACAAGGTCGGCAGCCCCCGCGACCTCCACCCGGCCGTCGAGTTCGCCCGTCGCTACGACCCCAAGGTGATCGTCGAGCAGGGCTTCATCGGGTCCCGTGAGCTGGAGTGCGGGGTGCTGGAGACCGCCGACGGGCCACGGGCCAGTGTGGTCGCCGAGATCCGTGCCGACACCGAGTCCGGCTTCTACGACTTCGAGGCGAAGTACCTGCCCGGCGAGGAGGTCCACGCCGACATCCCGGCCGGGATCCCCGCCGAGGTCTCCGCCCGCGTCCGCGAGCTGTCCGTGGCCGTCTTCGAATCGCTCGGTTGCGAGGGCCTGGCCCGGGTGGACTTCTTCCTGACCGCCACCGGTGAGCTGTTCTGCAACGAGATCAACACGATGCCGGGCTTCACCACGACCTCGATGTATCCGCAGATGTGGGCGGCCGCCGGCATGGACTACGCCGAGCTGGTCGACACCTTGGTCCAGCAGGGCCTGCAACGTCCGCTCGGCCTGCGCTGACCTCGCCTGCTCAGACGCAGGGCTGCTCGACCGGCACGATCGACACGGCCTCGGCCACGTCGACCAGGGCATTGGCCTCCGGGGCGTAGGCGGTCGGCACCCCGACCTCGATGTAGACGGGGCGGCCGATGGTGGTGAAGACCATCCCGCCGCGACCCTCCTCGGCGAACCAACCGACGTGGTTGACCTCGAAGCACTCCGAGCCCGGTTCCAGTCGCTTGGGCTTGTCCACCCCGCAACGCAGGCTGATCGGGGGATCGCCCCAGACCGCGGTCAGCTCCGGTGCGGTGGTCTCGCCCCGGGTGGCGTCCAGCACGGTCTCCGGCAGCGCCGCCATCACCTGCTCGCACCACCGCAGCTCATCGGGATCGGGACTGGGGGAGGGCAGCTCGTACGGGCCGGTGCACGCGGACAGGGCGAGCACACCTGCCAGTGCTGCGGCCAGCAGCCGGCCCCGAGGCGAGGAACCCACGCCCCGGCTCAGATGTGCACGACCGGGCAGGTCACCGTACGGGTGATGCCCTCGACCTGCTGCACCCGGGCGACCACCAGGGCGCCGAGCTCGTCCACATTGCTGGCCTCGGCGCGCACGATGACGTCGTACGGACCGGTCACGTCCTCGGCCAGGGTGACCCCGTTGATGGCGCGGATGTCGCGGGCAACCTCGTCAGCCTTGCCGACGTTGGTCTGCACGAGAATGTATGCCTGAACGACCATGTCGAGAGATCCTTTCGGGCTGGCGCACGATAACGTCGTGGGCGGTGGCGGCAACGCTACCACCGCAGACGAAGGGACCCAGGTTCAATGAGCATGATTGCAGGCGGATCAGCCGGCCCCACGATCGGCGAGATCGGCGAGTTCGCCCTGATCGACGCGATCCTCCAGTCCGTACCGGCCGATCCGGACCGCACCCGTACGGTCGTCGGCCCCGGTGACGATGCTGCCGTGCTGGCGGCCCGCGGAGAGGTCGTGCTGGCCACCGACGCGATGGTCGAGGGCGTCCACTTCCGCCGTGACTGGTCCGAGCCGGGCGACATCGGTCGCAAGGTCGTCGCGGTCAATGTCGCCGACCTGGAGGCGATGGGGGCCACCCCGGTCGGGTTGATGCTGTCACTGTCGGCGCCGGCCGACCTGCCCCTGTCGTGGGTGACCGCCTTCCGCGACGGCGTGCTCGCCGAGTGCGAGACGGCCGGGATCCGGTTGATCGGCGGCGACACCACCGCCTCCACCGTGCTCACCATCGTCGGGTCCACCTTCGGCGACATGGAGGGGCGCACCCCGCTCACCCGGTCCGGAGCGACGGTCGGTCAGAAGGTGGCGGTCAAGGGACGGCTGGGGTGGGCTGCGGCCGGCCTGCGGGCCCTCAGCCGTGGTTTCCGCTCACCCCGGGTGGTCGTCGAGGCCCAGCGGTGCCCGGAGGTGCCGTACGGGGCCGGTCGGGAGGCCGTGGCCGCCGGCGCGACCTCGCTGATCGACGTCTCCGACGGACTGGTGGCCGACCTGGGTCATGTCGCGAACGCCTCCGGGGTGTCGATCGAGCTGACCACCGCCAACCTGGACATCGCCGAACCGCTGCAGGCCGTCGCCTCCGCCACCGGTGGCGACCCGGTCCAGCTGGTCCTGACCGGTGGTGAGGACCATGCGCTGGTCGGCACCTTCGAGACCGTGCCCGCCGGCTGGGTGGAGCTCGGTGTCGTCACCGAGGCAGGGGAAGCCGGCTCCCAGGTGTTGGTGGACGGCGAGGTGCCCGACTGGCCGAGCGGGCACGACCACTTCGCTCGCTGACCGGGCCCGATCCGTACCGAGCCTGATCCGTACCGAGCCCGGGGGTTCCGGCGTGTGAGCCGTGCGGCCGGTCCGCCGGTGGCGTAGGGTCGCGTCCATGGCGACCCGCGCGTCTTCCCCTACGCGGAGCCAGAGTCGTTCGTCCTCCTCGAAGGGCGGTGGCTCCGGTTCGCGTACCAGCGGAAGCAAGACCCGATCCAGCACTGGCCGTAGCTCGACCAGCCGCTCCCGCAGCGGCAGCTCGAGCCGTGGCCGGTCCCGTCAGCAACGCCCCACGGCGGGTCAGGTCCTCGGTCGCGGCCTGCTGGCCCTGTGGTCCGGGATCGCCCACG
>DVLP01000195.1 GCA_018715445.1 Candidatus Avipropionibacterium avicola
CCCGGTAGACCGGGACCAGGTCGGCCACGTGGACCAGCGCCAAGGTGCACACCACTGCATCGACACTGGAGTCGTCGACCGGGAGGTGATCCAACGAGCCGTTGCGGAATGAGACATCACCGAAGCGCTGCGCAGCGCGTGCCAACATCCCGGGCGAGGTGTCCACCCCGACCACGGCCGACCCGTGCTCGGCGAACCAGCCCGCATGGCGACCGGTGCCGCACGCCGCATCAAGCACCACGGCAGGGCGTCGCTCACCCATCAGGGCACGGATCTGACGGGCGTCGAGGTCCAGCAGTGGGTTGTCCTCGTCGTCATAGGTCTCGGCCCAGGCGTCATAGCCATCGGCCACGGTGAAGGGTTCGACGGTGCATGGCTTCCCCAGCTCACGACGCCGTTCGAGCAGTTCGCCGATCTCGGCGATCCGGCGCTCGACGAACGCCTGGTCGTACTCCCCGGCAAAGGCCCGCATCAAGGCGATGCCCTGCAGTCCGAGCACGTACGCGATCGGGTCCAGCACGATGGGTTCAGCTCGCTCCGCTGTCACGCTGAGCAGTCTCGCACTCCGCGTGCGACGCAGCGAGCGAGTTTCGACCACGGGCTGACCAGCTTCACGCTCGATGGAACCTGGCGCTCCATTGATGTCGGACCGTCAGAACGTGTCGAGTTTTCGCAGTGCTTCTGCGATCGTCCAGCACACACGGATGGTGACACCGGTCCGGTCGACCAGTCGATCCAGGTCGTCAGGCAAGCTGGCAGGCGGGTCCGGAGTGCCGGTGGTCACAGCGAAGTACAAACCATCTGGCTGGAGAACGCAGTCGTGCACGAGAAGATCGGATTCGTGTTCCCCAAGTGAAGCCAGGATCGTGTCGATGGCCGCCTCGACCTCTTCGCGTGACCAACGACTCACGTGCGACACAACTGTCACCTCTGCCTCAGCACAGGCTGCTTCGAGCTCATGCACGACACGCAGATCGGGATTGTGCCAGTAGCAGGCGAGCATTGTCAGCCCGGTCCGATGGACCTGTACGAGCCCGTTGCGGGTGTACCAATGGGACTCACGGACCATGGAGAGCACTGACCAGCCGCGGTCCGCCACCCCGGCGATCCTGGGCCAGCGATCCTCCAGGATCCAGTCGACGGCTTCGGTGGCAACCTGCCATCGCTCCGCCACCTGATCCCTGGTGGCGCCAGCTTCCAACTGTTGCTGGGCATCTGCTTTGAACTCGTCCAGCTTCTTTGCCACAAGGCGATCGTGGGCTGACCATGCATTCACGCTCTCGCGGAAGAGACCAGCATCCAGATGGGAGGCATCTGGGACTGGTTTCATGACCGGATGCTATGGGTGGGGTCCTCGCATGTCCAGTACCTCCATCCCACTTGCCCGGTGCCGTGACGTCGGCCGCACGCTGGACTTGCTGTCGAACTTCTACGGTCCGAGCTCAGTTCGTGTCGACCACGGAGGTGTCGGCACCGGCGTCGGCGAGCAACCGTGCAATCTCCGGAAACCCTGCCAGGACGGCGATCCGGTAGGCGGTCTGGTCGCCGAAGTTCGGGTGGTAGCCGCGTCCGTCGGGGTCCACCCCGTGGTCGAGGAGCAGTCGGATCCGGTCGGTCATGCCGTGGCCAGCGGCCCAGCGCAGTTGCTCGGTGACCATCTGCTCCGGGGTGGGGTAGTGGTGGGTGAGTAGCTGGCTGTCACCCAGCCGCCGGCGCCAGACCGACTCGAACGGCTGGCCGAGCCCGTACTCGAAGAGTAGTTCGAGATGGTCGTCACGCGGGGAGAACATCCGGTTGTACAACGCCTGGTTGTCGTTCGGATCTGCGCCGGCCTCCAGCAGCAACCGAGCCAGGGCGATCGAGTCCGGATGGGCCGACTGATCCTGCTCGCCGCCACCCAGGACTCCGGTCAGGGCGGTGAACGGCGAGGTCAGGCCCTGCCAGAGGAATCCCGCATTGGGATCGGCGCCGGCCTCCAGCAGGACCGACGCCGTACGGACCGCGGAGTGACCCGGTGCGTCGCCCACCCTCCCGTACGCGAGGTAGAGCAGCGCGGGCCAGTCAAAGGGACCGCCCGTGGCGTGGACGGCGCTCGGGTCCTCGCTCAGGAGCCGGCTCAACTCCTGATGCGCACCGGTGACGGCCATGGTGAAGACGTTGCTGGTCCCCAGCGCCGGTTCGGCGGCCAGCAGGTCGCGCGCCCGTCGTACGGCGGCGGTGCGGTCGCGAGTGTAGTTGTGGCAGCCGAGCTGCAGCAGGTGATCGGCCCGGGCGCCCGGATCGAGCGGTGCCGACTCGGCGGCCGGTTCGGGCCAGCGCGTGTGCTCGGTGACGAACCCGACGTGGTCCTTGAGTCGGGCCCAGTTCGCAAAGCCGTAACTGCGGGCGATCACCCGTTGGGCGGCTGCCAGGGTGACCACGCCGGAGTCAGTCGTACGGGGGTCGAAGGTCGCGACCAGCTCGAGGGCGTCGACAGCCCCCGAGCGACACCGCTTGGCGAGCTGCTTCGCCTCACCCCTGAGGTGCTCCAGGTTGGGGTTGTCGGGCAGATGGCGAACGGAGATGGGCACGATGGCCTCCTTCTCGTGTCACGCCCGGTGTCCGCGGGATCGGGCTGGAAAAGGAGGTGAGTGCTCGGATCTGGTGCTCACGCTCGGGTGGGCTGAGCCCTGTCCGCGGACCGGAGG
>DVLP01000196.1 GCA_018715445.1 Candidatus Avipropionibacterium avicola
CCTCGGCAGCGGCCGCGGGCGTCGAGCCGGTTGCGGCCAGTGCTGAGGCCGAGGCCAGGGCGGCAGCGGTTCCGAGGACGGTACGGCGGTTCCATGTGTTCGTCATCGTTGTGTCGAGGCCGACGTGGGTCGGACCAGGTGCTGGTCGACGAGCATGGCGCGATCGCGGTCGACCTCACTCCATTCTGCAGTGCTGGTGGTCGGGGGACCTGTGGGATCGACTCTACGATGGCCCGTCGCGCCCCGCAGCCGTTTGGCTCGCCCGAGGCTGCAGCTACTGGTCCATGCGGCGCAGCGCCGTCGCTCGGACCACGGCGGCCCCGGCGGTCTCGCTGGCCGTCAGGTCGACCTCGGCCTCGAGGTGCCAGTCGTGGTGGCCCTCGGGGTCGGCCAAGGTCTGGCGCAGCAGCCACCGTCGGTCCTCGACGTCGATCTGCAACATCTGCGGCGATCGGGCGGAGGCATCGATCCCGACGCTGTCATGTTCGTCGTAGTACGACTCGAGGGCCCGGTCCCAGGCGTCGGCATCCATCACGACCGGCAGGGACGGCTCGACCAGTGCGGCACTGCGGGCCTCCAACTCGGCCAGGGCGTCGACCTCGTCGCGGGAGACCAGCTCCACCCGGCGGAACATCGCATTGCGCACCATCGCGGTGAATGCTCGACGGTTGGCCGTGATCGGTGGCGGAGCGGCTGCGCTGACCACGTCGACCGGACCGATCTCGTCGGTCGGGTTGACCAGGGCGTCCCATTCCTCCAACAGGCTCGAGTCGGTCTGACCGATCACCTCACCGAGCCAACTGATCAGGTCCTCCAGGTCCGGGGTGAGCTGCGAGTCCGCGATGGTGTGGCGCAGGGTCCGGTACGCGTCGGAGAGGTAGCGCAGCAGGAGTCCTTCGCTGCGGGCGATGCCGTACAACGACACGTACTCGCCGAAACCCATGCCCTGGGAGTACATCTCGCGCACCACCGACTTGGGGCTGAGCGCTTCGGGGTCGATCCACGGGTGGGCCTGGCGGTAGGCGTCCAGGGTGTGCTCCAGCAGATCAGCCAGCGGTCGTGGCCAGGTGACCTCTTCGACCAGTTCCATCCGTTCCTCGTACGGGACCCCGTCGGCCTTCAGCGCCCCGATGGCCTCGCCGCGGGCCCGCTTCTGGTGGGCGATCAGGATCGGGCGGGGATCCTCCAGGATCGCCTCGAAGACCGACACCACGTCGAGGGTGTGGTCCTCGGACTCCGGATCGAGAGTTTCCAGCACAGCAAGGGCAAAGGGGGCCAGTGGCTGGTTCAGGGCGAAGTCCCGCTGCAGGTCGACCGTCAACTCGTGGCGTCGTCCGTCCTCGCGCGGGGTGTCCAGGCGTCGCACGGTGCCCGAGTTGATCAGCTCCCGGGCCAGGGTCACCGCCCGTCGGCGCAGACGACGCCGGGTCGCCTCGTCCTGGTGGTTGTCCCGCAGCAACCGCTCCATCGTGGCCACCGGATTTCCCTGCCGAGCAAGGACATTGATCAACATGGAGTGGGTCACCCGCAGCCGAGGCTGCATCGGCTCGGGCTCCGCGGTCTGCAGCCGGGTCAGGGTCTCCTCGGTCCAGGAGATCGTGCCGTCCGGCGCCTTCTTGCGTACGGCCTTGCCCTTCTTCTTGCCCGAGGCCTCGGCCTTGGCCTGGGCCCGGGCGTTCTCGATGACGTGCTCGGGGGCCTGGACCACCACCCAGCCCCGGGTGTCGTAGCCGGCCCGCCCGGCCCGTCCCACGATCTGGTGGAACTCCCGGTTGCGCAACATCCGGTTCCTGGTGCCGTCGAACTTGGTGAGGGAGGTGAGCACGACCGTACGGATCGGCACGTTGATGCCGACCCCGAGCGTGTCGGTCCCGCAGATCACCTTCAACAGCCCGTCCTGGGCCAGTTGCTCGACCAACCGTCGGTACTTCGGCAGCATCCCGGCGTGGTGCACCCCGATGCCCTGGCGGACCAGCCGGGACAGCACCTTGCCGAAGCCGGCGGTGAAGCGGAAGTTGCCGATCCTGTCGGCCACCGCGTCGCGTTCGGCCCGGGTGGTCAGCGCCAGGCCGACCATCCCCTGGGCGGTCTCGAGGGCGGCCGCCTGGGTGAAGTGCACGACATAGACCGGTGCCCGCTCGGCGGCCACCAACTCGGTCACCGTGTCGTGCAGCGGAGTGATCGCCCACGAGAACTCCAACGGCACCGGCCGCTCGGTGCCGGCGATCACTGCGGTCTCCCGCCCGGTCCGTTGCTCCAGGTCGCTGACGAAGAACGACACCTCGCCCAGGGTGGCCGACATCAGGACGAACTGGGCCTGGGGTAGTTCCAGCAACGGCACCTGCCAGGCCCACCCCCGGTCGGGCTCGGAGTAGAAGTGGAACTCGTCCATGATCACCATGCCGACATCGGCCGCGGCCCCCTCGCGCAGGGCGATGTTGGCCAGGATCTCTGCGGTGCAGCAGATGATGGGCGCATCGGCGTTGACCGAGGCGTCGCCGGTCACCATCCCGACGTTGTCGGCGCCGAAGACCTCGCACAGGGCGAAGAACTTCTCGCTCACCAGCGCCTTGATGGGGGCGGTGTAGAAGCTGACCCGGTCCTCCGCCAGTGCGGTGAAGTGGGCGGCCAGGGCCACCAACGACTTCCCGGACCCGGTCGGGGTGGCCAGGATCAGGTTGGACCCGCCCACGATCTCCATCAGGGACTCGTCCTGATGGGGGTAGAGCTCAATGCCCTCACCGTTGGCCCAGTCGCTGAAGGCCTCGTACAGCTGGTCGGCGTCAGGCTGGTCCGGGATCCGGTCGGTGAGTGTCATGGTGGCAGCCATTCTGCCCCGGGCTCACCGTGAGCAGGTCAACAGCCCCGGGTCGACGGAGGCGGCCATGGCGGCGTAGCCGTCGTCGGTC
>DVLP01000197.1 GCA_018715445.1 Candidatus Avipropionibacterium avicola
TGGGTGAGGTGGGCCGGCCCGCCCCGGACGACCTGGCAGCCGAGCCGGCGCGCCTGGCCGAAGCGGCACGACTGCACCTGCGCGAGAAGTTCCTGCGAGCCAAGGTCGCCTTCTCGGGAGCCAACTTCGCCGTCGCCGAGACCGGCACCCTGGTGGTGGTCGAGTCCGAGGGCAACGGACGGATGTGCCTGACCCTGCCCGAGGTGCTGGTGTCGGTGGTCGGGATCGAGAAGATCGTGCCCCGCTTCGAGGATCTCGAGGTCTTCCTGCAGTTGCTGCCCCGCTCCTCCACCGCCGAGCGGATGAATCCGTACACCACGATGTGGACCGGGGTGAGCCCCGACGACGGGCCCCAGGAGGTCCACATCATCCTGCTGGACAACGGCCGCACCCGGGCCTTGGCCGACCGCGTCGGGCGTCAGGCGTTGCGCTGCATCCGCTGCTCGGCCTGCCTCAATGTCTGCCCCGTGTACGAACGGGTCGGCGGTCATGCGTACGGCTCGGTCTATCCGGGCCCGATCGGCGCCATCCTGAATCCGTTGCTGCACGGGGTGACCGACCCCCACGATGCCGCGCTGCCGTTCGCCTCCAGCCTGTGCGGCGCCTGTTACGAGGCGTGCCCGGTTGCCATCGACATCCCCACCGTGCTGATCGACCAGCGGGCCGAGGCGGTCCGCGAGAAGGCCACTCACCACCGCCCTGACCCGGAACGGTGGACGATGCGCCTGGCCGGCTGGGTGTTCGCCAAGGCCGACCGGCTCGCCCGGGCCGAGCGTCTGCTGTCCAAGGTCAGGGGCCTGGTCTCCCGGATCCGTTGGCTGCCAGGGCTTCCCGGCGGATGGACCCGTACGCGAGCGGTCCCCGAGATCCCCGAACGGTCCTTCCGCGACTGGTGGGCCGGACGTGGCGAGCAAGCCGTCGAAGGGCCGAGCGACGAAGGGTCGAGAGACGGGGAGCACGATGGACAGTCGTGACCACATCCTGGCCGCCGTGCGGTCGGCGATCCACGGGGCCGGCGACCCGGTCGTCACCCGTGACCACCGCACGGAGCTGGACGAGTCCGACTTCGCCGAGGGCCAGGACCTGGTCGACCTGTTCGTCGAACGGGTCGACGACTACCGCGCCGAGGTCCACGTGGTCGACGAGGCCGACCTGACGCTGCGACTCGGCGAGGTCCTCGGAGCCCACAAGGTGAAGAGCCTGGTCATCCCACCCGGACTCGAAGGTGCCTGGCTGAAGACCACCCATGCCCGACTCATCCGAGACGATCCGTCGGTGACCGCGGCCGACCTGGACCAGGTCGACGCCGTGGTGACGGGCTCCGCGGTCGGGATCGCCGTCACCGGGACCATCGTGCTCGATGCCAGCCCCGACCAGGGCCGGCGCCTGATCACCCTGGTCCCCGACCTGCACGTCTGCATCGTGCGGGTCGACGACATCGTCGGCTCCGTGCCCGAGGCGGTCCGCAGGCTCAGCCCCACCCGTCCGCTGACCTGGATCTCGGGCCCCAGCGCCACCAGCGACATCGAGCTGAACAGGGTCGAAGGGGTGCACGGGCCGCGGACGCTGGTCGTCCTGGTGGTGCGCTGACGCCAGTGCTCCGGCAGCCGCGCCGAAGGCCCCGCCCTCAGCGGGTGGCGGTCCCCACCATCGCTGCCAACGGATGGTCAGGCGCGACATCGGCCAACCGCTGGGCACCGGCCAGACCGTCCCCCACCGGCTCCACCCGACGGCCGTAGGGCACCAGCTCGGCCGACCACCGCGCGAAGGCCGCCGCCACCGCTGCCCCGGCGAAGACCTGGCCGACGGTGGCCACGCCCGCCCCGGACGGGACCTGCGCCCGACTCCAGCCGGCAGCGACGGTGCGGGCGAGCTCCCGGCCCGCCTCGTCGGCGATCCGACCCGCGACCCCGTCCCGCTCGGCGAGGTCGGCGACGTCACGGGCACAGGCGGCGATGCGGCGGACGCGTTCGGGGTCGGCCTGCAGCCGCAGCCCCAGGGTGTCGACACCGTCGAACCGTTCGCCCACCCGGGCGGTGAGGGCGGTCGGCTCGCCCCGTCCGTCATCGGCCCGCAGCACGGCGTCGATCGCGGCCCGTCCGATCCAGTAGCCCGAGCCGGCGTCCCCGACCAGGGACCCCCAGCCGTCGACCCGGGCCACCCGGCGCCCGACCGCAAGGGCGACCGAGCCGGTCCCGGCCGCGATCACCACGCCGGGGGCGCCGCCGAGGCTGCCGAGATGACTGGTCACCGAGTCATGGGCGAGGCGGACCCGACGGACCGAGACGTCGACCCCCGCCAGCACGCGGGTGGCCAGGGCCGGGTCCTCGGCACCGGTGCATCCGATGCAGACCTGGTCGGCCGGTCCCAGTCGGTCCAGGGCGGCGCGCACCAGGGCGACGAGTTGGTCGGCGATCGGGCCGTCACCGCGCAGCGCGGGGAGGTCGTCGGCCTCACGGCCGACACCGGAGGCGTCGGAGCTGCACGCGCGGGTCCCGCTCTGGCCCACGTCGAGCGCGAGAACTGCCGTCACCATGCACCCTAGGGTAATCTGTCGCCCATGCCCCACGCGAGCGGTCCCGAGGATGCGGGTGGCCCTGAGGACGGGAGCGGCCCTGAGGACGGGGGCGGGCCCTGGACCCCACCGCACGACTGGGCCAGCGTCGCCAGCGCAGGCTCCGGAAAGCACCAACCCGGGAAGTACCAACAGGTTGCCTCGCAGTTGTCCCGGATGATCGACCGCCGCCGTCCGGGCGAGCAACTCCCGCCCGAGCAGCAGCTCGCCCGACTCTTCCGGGTCTCCCACATGACGATCCGACGGGCGATGGAAGTGCTGTCCCAGGGCGGACGGATCCGCGCCGAGCGCGGCCGTGGCACCTTCGTGGCCGACTCCCGGGTGACCGCGCAGATGTCGGGCCAGAGCTTCACGCAGGCCATGCGTGCGCAGGGACGCGTCCCGTCCTCACGGGTCATGACCGCCGAGCGGGCGACACCATCCACCTCGGAGGCCGACGCCCTCGCCCTCGGCCCGGACGACCGGGTCCTCCGGATCCGACGTCTGCGCCTGGGCGACGACGTACCGATGTGTGTGGAGACCACGACGCTGCCGGCCGAGCGGTTCGACGGCCTGCTCGACCAGGACCTCACCGGATCGCTCTATGCCCTGCTGCAGCAGGGATTCGCCACCACGGTCCACCCTCGCTCGTCCCTGGTCCGGGCCCACAGCCTGGACGAGTCCCAGGCCGCGCTGCTCGACCAACCGTCGGGCGCTGCGGCGATCCGGTCCCAGGTCATCGGGGTCGACGATGACGGCGTACCGATCGAGTCCACCGTGACGATCTGTCGTGGCGACCTGTACCAGCTGCTGTTCACCCTCACCGACCACAAGGAGACGTGATGAGCGTCGTCGAGCACATCCGTGGCGGTCTGGTCGTCTCGTGCCAGGCCTACGGCGACGAGCCGATGAACCGACCCGAGGTGATGGCCGCGGTGGCCCAGTCCGCGGTGCGCGGCGGTGCCTGTGCCATCCGGGCTCGTGGTGTGGCTGACCTCGAAGCCGTACGGGAGGCGGTGGACGTCCCGGTGATCGGCCTGGACAAGATCGGCGACCACGGGGTCTTCATCACCCCGACCCTGGAGAACGCCCTGATGATCGCCGCGACCGGATGTGAGGTCGTCGCGCTCGACGGCACCGGCCGGCCCCGCCCGGACGGGCTCAGCCTCGCCGAAACGGTGGCCGGGCTGAAGCAACGCTTCCCCACCACGCTGGTGATGGCGGACTGTGCGACCACCGAGGAGGCCCGCGCCGCGGTCGAGGCCGGTGCCGATCTGGTCGGCACGACCCTGGCCGGCTACACGCAGGACCGGGCGATGACCGACGGGCCCGACCTTGCCGTCCTGGCAGAGATCTGTGCCAGCGTTGGGATCCCGGTGATCGCCGAAGGTCGCTACGCCACCGCCGAGCACGTACGGCAGGCGCTGGGCCACGGCGCCCACGCCGTCTGCGTCGGCAGTGCGATCACCCACCCCGAACGGATCACCCGAGCCCTGCTCGCCGAGCTCACCTCCGGCCCGGCCTGAGGGAGGTGACCGCGCCCCGGGTGGTTGACATCCTCGGCCGGGGCCACAAGGGTGGACATCCCCGCAATCACAGGAGACTGCCCATGACGAACGTCCGTCCCCCGCGTCGCGTCCCCACCGCGAACCCCGAGGGGAGGTTCAGCCGTCGCGGCCTGTTGGCCGGTGCCGGCGCGGCAGCCCTGGCCGCCCCGTTCGCCTCATCGGCCCTGGCCACTGCAGCCATTCCGGCCGCCGATGACGAGTGGTCGGTGCTGCTCGACGAGAAGACCCTGCACCACACGACCGTGCTGCAGTGCTTCGGTTTCGAGCCCGAGACCGAGCGGATCTACGCACTCCAGGTGCACAACAACGACACCCACGCCCTCGGCCTCACCGAGCTCGACCACTCCGGCAAGGAGACCGGCCACATGGTCCTCGACGGGTTCGGCCACGGCGGCAACATCGGTGTGGAACGGGTCGGCAGCACGACCTACCTGTGGACCGAGACCGATGCCAACCCGAGTTCGGGTTACGGTCGCGCCATCACCCGCTTCCCGTTCGACTCCGGGACCACCCTGACCTACGGCGAGAGCGACCTGCCGATCCATCGTCCGGTGGCCGGCTCGACCAGCAACCAGCCGTACGTCGACAACGAGGGCGGACGCCTGATCGTGCGCCACCGGGTCAGCGGGGTCCCCAAGTACGGGATCTACGACCTGGAGGCGGCCACGGCCGGCAACTACGACGATCCGCTGGCCTACATCGACCAGTACATCGGCGAGGAGGGCGAGACCTTCCAGGGCTTCTGCCTGCACGGCGACCAGATCCACCAGAGCACCGGCAAGGCCTACACCGACGAGGACGGCGACAACCCGCCCTCCGGCGGCGGCAACGCGTACCTCTCGACGATCACCGCCGACACCGGTGAGCTGGTGTCGCGGACCAAGAACCTGGTCGCCCCCGACCTCGTGTACCGGGAGCCGGAGGGCCTGGCGATCAAGCCGGGCTCCACGCCGCAGCTCGTGATGGGGTTCGCCACCGGCGAGGTCGGGGCCCGGACGTTCTCGTTGTTCGCCAAGCCGGTCGGCTGAAGGGGCCTGTCGACTGAGCGGCTCCGGACACGACCGTCGTCCGGAGCCGTCGCAGATCCCGCCGGCGCGAGCTGGGGTATTTGGTTGACTCTCGTCAACCAACCTATATAGTTGACCTTTGTCAACGATCCCGTGGGCCCCTCTGAGTCCCGGATCCCCCACAGCTTGCGAAGGACCATTCCTGCATGCCCTCCACCACCACGGCGGCTGATTCCGGCCTCCTGACCGGTCGAGCCCGGAACCTGGCGCTGACCGGACTCTTCCTCAGCATGTTCGTCTCGATGATCTCGATGAACGTGGTCGGCACGTCGATGCCGATCATCATCGCCGACATCGGCGGCACCCAGGCCAGCTACACCTGGGTCGTCGTGGCGACCATGTTGGCCTCGGCGATCGCGACCCCGATCTGGGGCAAGCTGGCCGACCTGACCAGCAAGAAGGTTCTGGTCCAGATCGCCCTGGTCGTCTTCGCCCTCGGGACCATCCTGGCCGGCATGGCCCAGGACCCGACCTGGCTGATCTCCTGCCGTATCCTCCAGGGCCTGGGCGCCGGCGGCCTCGGCGCACTGAACCAGATCGTGCTGGCCGAGATCGTCAGCCCCCGCGAACGTGGCAAGTACATGGGCATCATGGGTGCCATCATGGCGGTCGCCACCGTGGGCGGCCCCCTGCTCGGCGGCACCCTGACCGACACGATCGGCTGGCGCTGGAACTTCTACGTCGGTGTGCCGCTGGCGATCGCCGCGATCATCATGTTGCAGAAGACCCTGCACCTGCACACCGAACGCAAGAAGATCACCATCGACTACCTCGGTGCCGTCCTGATCTCGGCCGGGTTCTCGCTGATCCTGATTTGGATCACCCTGGGTGGCTCCGAGTTCGATTGGGCCTCCTGGCAGACCGCGGTGATGGCCGGTGGCGGCGCGATCCTGTTGGTGCTCGCCGTGCTGGCCGAGCTCCGCGCCAAGGAGCCGATGATCCCGCTGACCCTGTTCAAGAACCGCACCTTCACCCTGTCGGTGATCGCCAGCATGACCGTCGGCATCGCCATGTTCGCCACCGCGGTCTACCTCGGGCAGTACATGCAGCTGGCCCGCGGCCGCAGCGTGATCGAGTCCAGCCTGCTGACGCTGCCGATGATGCTCGGCGTGCTCGGAGCCTCGACGGTGTCCGGGCAGCTGATCTCGCGGTACGGAGCGTGGAAGCGCTACATGGTCGCCGGCTCGATCGGCCTGCTGGTCGGACTGTTCATGCTGGGCCAGCTGCGCTACGACACCTCGTACGTCTACGTCGGGGTCTCCATGTTCGTCCTGGGCTGCGGGGTCGGCATGACCATGCAGAACCTCGTGCTGGTGGTGCAGAACACCGTCGCCCCGAACGAGCTCGGCGTGGCCAGCTCCTCGGTCAACTTCTTCCGCACCATCGGGGGCAGCGCCGGCATGTCGGTGATGGGCACCCTCCTGGCCCG
Organism: Candidatus Avipropionibacterium avicola; assembly: GCA_018715445.1. Taxonomy (GTDB): domain Bacteria; phylum Actinomycetota; class Actinomycetes; order Propionibacteriales; family Propionibacteriaceae; genus Avipropionibacterium; species Avipropionibacterium avicola. The sequence continues at coordinate 6,619 of DVLP01000197.1, forward strand.
CGACATCGCCGACTACCTCAAGATCGGGATCACCGAGCTGGCGGCCAAGGACCCCAGTGCGTTGGCCGGTGCCGAGGCCCTGCAGAACGGCACCATCCCGCGACTGGCCGACCTGCCGGAGGCCCTGCGGCTGGTGGTGGAGTCGGCCTACGGCCACGCCATCGGCAACGTCTTCCTCGCCGTGACACCGCTCGCGGTGGTGGCCATCGTTGCGATCGCCTTCCTGCCGAACCTGCCACTGAGCACCCAGACCAATGCCGAGCGGATGGCCGAGATGAAGGTCGGCCCGGCCGCCGAGGCCGAGTCGCCGATGCTGGTCGCCGCCACCACCGGACCCGGCGTCCCGATCGCCGAACCCAACCTGGTCGCCGATCCCGAGGCCGATCCGGACAACGGCGAGTTCCGCCCGTACGATCCGGGCGCCAAGTCATGACGGCCTCCTCGCCGGTCGCGCCAGCCCCGGACGCTCCAGCCTCGGACGATGCCGAGCTGGAGCGGGCCGTCGGTGAGATCATCTCGGAGCTGTCCACCTCCTTCGCCCTGTCACGGACGCGGTGGCACCGGCTGATCGAGGAGTTGGTGCCCGACCTCAAGGGGGTCAACCTGGTCGTGCTGCACGCCGTGATGCACAAGGGGCCGGTGACCGCCACCGAGCTGAGCACGGCCCTCGACATCGACAAGGCCACCCTGAGCCGCCAGATCGCCAAGCTGCGCGACTGCGACATGGTCAAGGCCGAGCCCTCCCCCGAGGACGGGCGGGTGGTGCACCTGTCGATCACCGACGAGGCCCGTCAGCACCTCGAGGAGGCCAAGGGGCAGTGGGCCAAGACCCACCAGGAACGCTTTGCCGGTTGGACGCTCGACGAGCTCGAGACCCTGCTCGGGGGACTGCGGCGCTTCAACGCCGCGACCGAGTGAGTCGACCGGCTCCCCCTCCCTCACGCAGGACATCCGTTCCCACACAACACCAAGGGCTCGCCCGTGGCCATGCCACGAGCGAGCCCTTGGTGTGTGGTGCTCGGTGAGTGAGGACTACTTGTTCCGGCGGGCCTTCGCCTCACGCACCTGCTTCTTGACGTTGCGACGGACGCGGCCGGCCGCGCTACGGGCGCGCGAGGCGAGGCTGCGCTGCGGGTCCTCCGGCTCGGGCTCCGCATCGCGGACCGCGGCCAGGTCGGCCGACTGCGTGTTGAGCAGCGACCGCAGCTCCTTCACCTCGGCCCGCAGGTCGAGGATCGCCTGACGGGTCTTGTCCTGGTCGATCAGCTTCGGGCCACCGACCGGAGGCTTGTAGGCGTAGAACGGGCGGGCGAAGTCGCCCTTGTAGCCCTGCCGCAGCCAGCTCAGCCGCTCGATGATCTGGCGACGTCCCAGCTCCCCTTCGGCGGTCAGCGAGTGGACCGGGCCCGGGTACTTGTCGGAGGCCAGGGCCTTGTCGTACTCCGGGTTCTCGTTGCCCGGGGTGAAGACGTGCTGCAGGTTGTGGCTGTCGAGGAAGTCCTTGTAGTTCTCGAAGTTCTTGGCCTGCTTGCCCTCGAACTGCGACCAGTCGGCCTCGGCGTACAGCTCGTGGAGCGGGGTGTCCTTGATCTCGGTGAACATCCGGTAGGGGATGCCGGTGAACTGGGCCAGCTCGGTGGTGCGGGAGTCGTGCGCCAGCACCAGCGACGGGGTCCCGCCCAACATGCCGGCCACGTTGCCGTGGATCCGGGTGCCGACGCAGAAGTCGAACTCGCTCAGGTAGTTGAACCACACGTGCGGGTCGACGAACATCCGCAACCGGTCCTGCAGGTACAGCGGGTGGTCCCGGTGCACCGGGAGGCGACGATCCTCCTTCTTGTTGGGAGTCTCCTCACCCCACAGCATCAGCCGGAGACGCTCGATCTCCTGGGCGACGACCACGCTGTTCTGGTAGGTCTGGGTGTTGGCCTCGAGGAACTCACCGATCCCCTTGACCGACGGCGAGGCGTTGAACGCGATCTTGCTGTCGGGGGTGATCTCGTCGACCTTCTTGACCGGCGCCTTGGCCGCACCGAAGGTGAACAGCGAGGGGCAGCCGATGACGCGGATCTGCGACTCGTCGAAGCCCATGTGCACCAGCAGGTCGGCAGTGTACTCACCGCGCACACCCAGTGACGGCGAGTGCTCGAGCACGGCCGCGGCGAAGTCGCCCACGACCTTCTTGAACTCGTCGTCGATGTCCTCGAAGGCACGACCGAACGGCATCTGCGCACCGACGCCGATCACCGAGACCGGGATCTTGACGTTGTGGATCAGCTTGGTCATGCGCTGCAGCGCCGGGTAGAACCGCGGCTTGAAGGCGTTGGCCATCGGCAGCACGAAGTGGTCGTACGAGTCGTTGATCTTCGCGGCGTGCTCGCGCGAGGGCTCACGACGGCGGTACAGGTAGCCGTCCGGGACCAGTGTGGAGTCAGGCGTGCTCAGTGCCCGGAACACACCTGAGTAGAACAGGGCGTTGCCGGAGTTCGAGCCGAAGACCCCCATGCTGGAGATCGCCAAACTCTGCTCATGTGTGAGCGGTGTGAGCGGATGCTTGCCTGCTTGCACCAGGATCCGGGCCATACCGTGCCTCTTCCTCGACCATGTGTAGGGGGATTGCGTGTGCCCGTACCTGAACCCCAGGTGAACGCGGGCACAACTCCACGGGAAGGCTAGCGGATCGCGCCGCCCAATGTCGATCCGGCGCACCGCCGGCAACGACGTGGCTCACGTGGGCTGGCTCACTCCTCAGGCGACGTGGCCGACGTCGAGGGTGCCGATGTCGACGGGTCACCGACCCGCATGACTTCCTTGCGCGCCGCGCGGACGAACACGTCGGCGTAGTCCTGGGGGTCGTGGTCGCCGAGGTAGTAGGTCCGCAGCCCCTGGCGGGTCTCGGCCAGGGGATCCTCACCGAGCATGTCGCCCAGCTGTCCCGGCCACAGGCTGCGGTCCTCCCCCATCACGTACGAGGCCCGCGCCAGCGGGAACTCGGCGGTGAAGGAGTCGAGGTCCTGGTCGCCGGCCACCACGGCGAACGGCTTGCGCGAGTAGAGGTAGTCGGCGACCACGCTCGACACGTCGGAGACCATGGCGTCGGAGGCGTTGAAGCAGTCGACGACGGTCCACTCCACCTCGGCGGTCTGGCCGTGGACGTGCTCGATGCCGGTCTCGTCCCGGTGCCGGTCCAGCCGATCGGTCAGCTCCCGCAGGATGGTGCGGTACTCGGGATCCTTTCGGCAGTACGGATGGGGACGCAGGATGATCCGGCATCCCCGGTCCAGCAGCTCGCCCACGATCTCGTCGGCGTAGGGCAGGGAGCTGTGCGAGGTGTCAGCGAAGTAGCCCCGCCAGGTCGGCGCGTAGAGCACGGTCCTGGGCTCGGTCACCTCGCTGATCGCGGTCTCGGTGATCGCGATGGTCTCGACCTGGGGACGCCCGACGATCTCGAACTTCTCGGGGTCGATCGAGACGTTGTTGTTGTGGTAGCGGTCGATCGCGGCCTGACCAGCGACGTAGACCTTGTCGTACATCGCGGTGACCGGGTTGAAGCTGGGCGCCTTGTCGCTCTCACCGTGGAGCAACTGGACGTGGGTGATGCTCGCGTAGCGGACGAAGTGGGTGTTCTTCGCGGCATTGTTGACGTAGAAGGCCGTGGTCACCGACGGCACGACGCAGTGGTCCAGGTCACTCATGCTCTTGGCCAGGACCACGGGGACGTCCTCACAGACCGAGGCCGCCTGACCGAAGGCGACATCGCTGCGCACCACGACGATGAACGGAGTGCCGATGCGCTTGAGGAAGGGAACCCACATCGCGATCTGGAACTTCGTCCGCGCCGGGGCGTCCCAGTACAGGACGAACCGGGGCCCGATGCGCTCCAGCGCCTGGGGCAGGGTCTGTCGGTAGTGATCGGTGAGCAGACGACGGCGGATGCCGGACACGGCGATCGCCACGGCCACGACGGCGGTCGGGACCAGGGCCACCAGCCACCACCACCCCGGCAGATCGATGATCGCGAAGACCATGTAGGCCGGGAGCAGCAGGTACTGCAGCAGGGCGAGGGCCCCCAACTCACTGGAGCGGGTCTGGGGCATGTGGAACGAGGCGATGTTGGAGACCCGCAGGCCCTTGAACCGGCTCACGGTCCGCAACGGGGTCTCGGTACGGACCATCACCAGGTAGAGGGCGACCGCAGTCATCGCGGCCCAGTCAGGCAGGGAGACCCCGGGCAGCAGCGGCCCGATGACGCCCACGGCCAACATCACGCGGACGCTGACCCATCGCCCGACGGTGTCGGCCACCTTGCCACGACGCACCAGACCGGACACGCGGATGACGATCACCAACCAGCCGATCGACCACAGCACCAGGCCGGGCCAGGTCAGCCCACCCAGCAACAGGATCGAGCCGACCGCACAGACCAGGGCGTGCAGCACGTACCAGGGTTCACGCTTCAGCATGGTGAATCCTCCCCAGCGGGGGTCCGACCCCGCCCAACCCCGGCGACGTCAGCACGCCGATCGGTCGCTGAAGGCCCATGCCACCGAGCACGGGACCGTCGATGCCGGTCACGTTGGGTCATGCGCTGGGCACTCCTTCCTCGGGCTGCAGGCGCAGCACAGGTTACCGCGAGGACCACTGCCGGTTGTGGACGGTCGACACCATGGAGAGTCTCGCTCCCGGGCCGCGCGCAGACGCGTCGCTCGAGCAAGGTCCACCTCCGATGGTGCGGCCGGGGCAGGATCGCAGGACACAATAACGGTGCACCCGCCCTCGCACCAATGTCGGGTCCTGATCAGGCAGGGGTGGTCCCGGATGCCGGTCCTCCGACCGAGCCCGTCACCGTGGCCGGCTCACCGGTGTCCTCCAGGGTCAGGTCACCGGTGACCTCGACATCGGCCGCGAACCGCCAGTCGCCGCGCACGGTCACCGAATCCGCCCCACGCAGGCTGGGTGCGCCCTCGGCGAAGCGGGCGTCGAAAGCGTCGATCGTCTTGTAGTGGCTCGGATCCAGGTCGATGGTGGGCAGGCGGTCAGCGATCTGGACCAGTCGGCCCGACGGGTCGATGTCGAAGACGTCGGAACGCAGCAACAACAACTCGTTGGTCGTCTTGACCGGCAGGAAGCGGTCCCGACCGACGACGATGGCGGTCGCTCCGGCGAACACCTCGATGGCCGCACCCATCGCGGTCTCGATCTGGATCACCTTCGGCGACGAGGGATCACTCGGATCGACGTTCTTGGTGTTCTTGATCAACGGCAGCCCGAGCACCGATTCCCGCTCGGCCAGGGCATCGCGCAGCACTCGCAGGTCGAACCACAGGTTGTTGGTGTGGAAGTACGGGTGGCGGTGCTCGTCGGTGAACCAGTGCATCTCCTCGTCGGAGGTCTGGGCGGTGTCGCGCAGGATCAGCTGCCCGTCGGCACGGCGGATCGCCAGGTGGCCCCCCTTGCGGTCATTGGCCGTCCGGCGGCACAGCTCGGCCGCGTACGGGGCACCGCTGGCGGCGAACCAGCCCGCGATCTCGGCGTTCGGGGCGGCTCCGAGGTTGTCGGAGTTCGACACAGAGGCGTAACGGAACCCCTTCTCCAGCAGCAGGTCCAGGATGCCGGAGCCCTCCAGGGCGGTGTAGATGTCGCCGTGGCCCGGCGGGCACCACTCCAGGCTCGGGTCGTCCGGCCAGGAGACGGGCGTGAGGTCGTCGACGAGCAGCTTCGGCTCGGAGTTCTGCATGAAGTCCAGGGGCAGGTCGTCGACCGGGAGGTCCTCGTACGGCGCGAGCGCGGCAAGCGTGTCGTCGCGGGTGCGGAAGGAGTTCATGAACAGCAACGGCAGCCGTGCCCCGGTCTCGGCCCGTGCGGCGCGGACCTGGCCGACGATCAGATCGAGGAAGGTCTGGTCGTCGCGGACCGGGAGCAACGACTTCGCCCGGTCCATGCCCATCGAGGTGCCGAGCCCGCCGTTGAGCTTGATGACCACAGTCGCGTCGAGCGCCTCGGACGCCGCCTCGGCGGACACCTCGACCGCATCGAGTCGGGGCGGATCGGTCAACGGGCTGATCGAGTCCTCCGGGATCAGCCCGGTCGCCCCCTCCTCCAGCTGGTGGTAGTAGTGGGTGAAGACGTCGATGGCGGCACGGCTGACGCCGGCATCGCGCATCTTGTCCTGGGCCTGTCGCAGTCCGGACTCGCTCATGGGTCCGATCGTAGGACGGGAGCGACCCCTCAGGCGAGCCGGAACAACTCCTCGGCCGTACGGTGGCCGAGCACCTCCTGCTCGCCCTCGCTCAGGTCGGCGGCCGCCAGTTTCGCCGCCAGCGCTTCCGGGACGTGGATGGGGGCATGGGTGCCGCAGAGCAGCCGGTCGATGCCGTACGCCTCGATCAGGCGACGCACCACATTGGGTGACTCCACCGTGGAGAGCTCACACCACAGATTGGCCGGACCGTCGGCCAACACGGCCGCCACCTCGGGCTGGCGAGCACCGGCGACCAGGAACCGGGTGTCGGGGCAGGCCTCGGCCAGCGATCGCACCTCGGGGGCGGTCAGCTCCCGATGGACGACATCGGGGTGGGCCATCCGTACGTCGATCATGCGCCACTGGAGGATGACCGCCACGTCACGTCGCCCCGCTTCGGTCGCCAGGTCGCGAGCCTGGTCCAGGCCGTAGCCATGGGGGCCGGGCAGCAGCCGTACGGCCGGCGCCTCGGCCTGGTCGAGCACCTGCACCGCACCCGCCTGGGCCGGATCGGCGACCGGGACGAAGCTGAAGAACGGATCGTCGGCCAGTCGGGCCGCCCACACCCGGTTGGCGGTCTGGGGGCTGCGTTGCAGCACGGTCTCGACCGGGGAGACCAGGGCGTGGGCGATGCCGGCCCGCTGGAGGCGGGCCTTCAGGGCCTCCGGCCCGCTGTCGGGCAGCGGACGGAACGGCCAGCTGCCCACGAAGGCGGCGGTGTCGATGATCCTCATCACTGCTCCCGGGTGGGGTCGACGGCAGGCAGGCGGGTGTAGAGCCGGCGCGCATTGCCGGCGAGCACGGCACGGAGTTGGTCGTCGTCCAGCCCGGCGGCCAGCACCCGACTGAGCTGGACGCCGAAGTCGCGGCCCGGGGCGTCGGAGCCGTAGAGGATCCGTTCGGCACCGAGGTGTTCCAGGGCGAAGTCGACCATGCCGTCCTCCGGGTCTCCCCCACAGGTGTCCACCACGACATTGGGCAGGTCGGCGATGTCCAGCACGCCACGTTCACCGCAACCGGACAGGTGCGCCATCTGGATCGTGGCGTCGGGGTGGCGCGCGGCCAGGTGGGCGACGTCGGCCGGGGTCGACTCCCCCGGCAGCTGTCCGACCGTCTTGTACCAGGCGTGCTGCAGCACCGGGACGCCCAGCTCGGCGGCGTAGGAGACGATCGGGTCGAGCGCCGGATCGCTGGCCTTGCGGGCGATCCAGAGCTTGATCCCGACGAACGGGCCCTCGGCGATGTGGCGCCGCATCAGCTCCAGTGAGACGTCGACGTGGTCGGGCGAGCAGTAGACCAGACCGGCGAACCCAGCGTTGCCGGCGACGATCTCACTGGCCCACCCGTTGGCCACGACCAGGTCATCGGCGGTCGGCGTCGCCAAGTAGGAGCCGAGCCCGAGGACCGAGGTGATCATCGTGGAGATCCCCACCCGGGTGGCGTCGGTGGCCAGATCGGCCACGGGATCGTCACTGCGCCACGGATCGACCTGCTTGGCGTGGACGTGGGCATCGATGATGCCCCCGGCAATCTCGGGCACGGTGAAGTCCATGGGCGCTGATCGTACTCGGGCGACTCGGTGGTGCCGGCCCGGTCTCGTCAGCGCCCGGACTTTCAGTCGCCGGGGGCCTCAGGCCTGCTCGGACCCGGCGATGTACTCCTCCAGCTGCGCCCGGGCGTGATCGTCGGGCATCTGCTGCGGAGGGGACTTCATCAGGTAGGCGCTGGCGGCCAGCACCGGCCCGCCGATGCCTCGGTCCAGGGCGATCTTGGCGGCCCGGATGGCGTCGATGATGATGCCGGCCGAGTTCGGCGAGTCCCAGACCTCGAGCTTGTACTCCAGGTTGAGCGGGACGTCACCGAAGGCGCGGCCCTCGATGCGGACGTAGGCCCACTTGCGGTCGTCGAGCCACTGGACGTAGTCGCTCGGGCCGATGTGGACGTCACGCTCGGCCAGTTCGCCCTGCAGGTTGGAGGTCACCGACTGGGTCTTGGAGATCTTCTTGGACTCGAGCCGCTCCCGTTCGAGCATGTTCTTGAAGTCCATGTTGCCGCCGACGTTCAGCTGATAGGTGCGATCGACGGTCACCCCGCGATCCTCGAACAGCTTGGCCAGCACCCGGTGGGTGATCGTGGCCCCGACCTGGGACTTGATGTCGTCCCCGACGATCGGGACACCGGCAGCGGCGAAGCGCTCGGCCCACTGCGGGTCGGAGGCGATGAACACCGGCAGCGCGTTCACGAATCCGACGCCGGCCTCCAGGGCACATTGGGCATAGAAGGTCGCGGCCTCCTCGGAGCCGACCGGCAGGTAGCAGACCAGGACGTCGGCCCGGGTGTCCTTCAGGACCTGGACCACGTCGACGGGCTCGCGGTCCGACTCGGTGATCGTCTCGCGGTAGTACCGCCCCAGCCCGTCCAGGGTCGGTCCCCGGTCGACCTGGACGCCGCTGGCGGGGACGTCACAGATGCGGACGGTGTTGTTCTGCGAGGCATCGATGGCCTCGGCGAGATCCGTGCCGACCTTCGCCTCGTCGACGTCGAACGCCGCGACGAACTCGACATCACCGACGTGGTACGGACCGAACCGGACGTGCATCAGTCCGGGGACGACATCGTCGTCGGCCGCATCCCGGTAGTAGTGGACTCCCTGCACCAGCGCACTGGCACAGTTGCCGACACCGGCGATGGCGACTCGGATCGCACCCATGCAGTTCTCCCTCTCGCAGACCGGTCTGCTCTCCGCGGACCGACGGCTCAGGTTACCGGTCGGGCCCTGTCGGTTGGTGCGGTGGGCGTAGGTTGGACCCCGCAGGTCGACGCCACGGCGGGCGCGATCTCCGGACCCAGGAGCGAGCATGGACTTCACCACCCTTGGCCGGACCGGCGTGACGGTCTCCCGGCTGGTCCTCGGCACGATGAACTTCGGCACCCAGACCAACGAGGACGACAGCTTCGCGATCATGGATGCTGCCGCTGAGGCAGGGGTGAACTTCTTCGACACCGCCAACAGGTACGGGATGCCCGAACGGGCCGGGCTGACCGAGGAGATCGTCGGGAAGTGGCTGTCGCGCAGCGGTCGTCGTGACGAGATCGTGCTGGCCACCAAGGTGTTCGGGTCGATGGCCGATCACCCCAACGGTCGCGGTGTCAGCGCCAAGCACATCCGACGCGCCGTCGAGGACTCACTGCGCCGGCTCAACACCGACCACATCGACCTCTACCAGATGCACCACATCGACCGTTCCGTCCCGTGGGAGGAGTTGTGGCAGGCGATGGACCAGTTGGTCACCGCCGGCAAGGTGCTCTACGTCGGATCGTCCAACTTCGCCGGATGGCACATCGCCCAGGCCTGCGAGGCCGCCACCCGCCGCCACAGCCTCGGACTGGTCAGCGAGCAGTCCAAGTACAGCCTGCTGACCCGCGACATCGAGATGGAGGTCCTGCCGGCGGCCCAGGCGTACGGGGTGGGCGTGATCACCTGGTCCCCGCTCGAGGGCGGGCTGCTGGCCGGTGCGGTCGCCAAGGCCAAGGAGGGCCGCCGATCCCAGCAACGCAACCAGGAGCGCCTCGGTGAGTTGAAGCCGCAGCTGAGCCGCTGGGAGAAGCTCTGCAAGGATCTCGGACGCAATCCCGGCGATGTCGCCCTGGCGTGGCAGCTGACCCGCGCGGGCGTGACCGGACCGATCATCGGCCCGCGGACCGTGGAGCAGCTCGAAGGCGCGATCGGCGCGCTCAAGATCCGGCTCACCAAGGACGTCCAGGCCCAGATCGACGAGATCTTCCCCGGTCCGGGCGGCCCGGCCCCGGAGTGCTACGCCTGGTGAGCGACGGCGACGCCGCCGGGGCTCGTGGCGCCGGCAGGCCCGCGCTGCGACACCCGGGCCGTGACCACCGGTGAATTCCGGTCGACAGGTTAGGGTCATCGGTATGTACACGCTTGCCCTCCTGAACGGCGGGGTGGGCTCTCGGGTGGCCGCCGGCCAACCCAAGCAGCTCATTCGCGTCAATCACATCCCCGCGATGGTCTATCCGCTGGTCGCGGTCGACTCGATCGACGAGATCGACCAGATCGTGCTCAACTACCCCGACGGTTGGCGCGACGACATCGAGAAGGTCGTTGCCGACTACGCGATCAAGACCCCCATCACCTATGTCGAGGCCGGCGACACCCGGCACGGCTCGGTGGCCAAGATGTTGGAGCACTGCACCAACGACAACGTCATCATCCACGAGACCGCTCGTCCGTTGGTCACCTCGGAGGACTTCCGCGAGCTGATCGACGACCAGCACGACAACGTCAGCTTCATGCTCGACATCCCGTTCACCGTGGCCCCGGTCAACCCGGAGTCGCGCCGGGTCACCGGGTCCTTGGAGCGTGACCTGCTGCGCAATGTCCAGTTGCCGCAGAAGTTCAGCAAGGACGCGCTGGCCGCGGGTCACCGTTACGCCGCCGACAAGGGACTGGTCTTCACCGAGGACGCCA
>DVLP01000198.1 GCA_018715445.1 Candidatus Avipropionibacterium avicola
GGGCACCGGCGGCCACCCGTCGACCGATTGCCACCGTGATCGCCCTGGTGGCCGTCGTGGCGATCATCGCCGTGGTCGTCGGGGTCGCCCTGTGGGGTCCCGACGCCACACCCGCCGCCGAGCCGAGCGGCACCAACTCGGGCGTGGTCCGTCAAGAGCCGGTCCAGGCGCCGACCGACGGCCGCTGCACTCGCGACGGCGCCACCCTGTCGTGTGAGTGGTCCCAGCCCGACACCGCGGCCGGCTGGACCTGGCGACTCTCGACCGACACCAAGGTCCACGGCACGGTTGATCGACCCCGGGTCGAGCTGGAGCTGCCGGCCGCGGAGACCCCACCCTGCATCAGCGTGACCGCCTTCAACGCCAGCGGTGGCACCAGCAGTCCGGTGACCTTCTGCGCCTCCTGACCATGGCGGCGCGCGACCCCGGTCGCCTCGTTGGCGCTGCGTTCACCGTCGGGCCATCCAACCGTTGACCTCGAGGTGGCAGAATGGCGCGGTGCCCGCCCCGTCGACCCCGTCGGAGACCCGACGCCCCGGCCACCGCCGGATCGACCGTTGGGCGACCCTTGCCATTGGTGTGGTTGCCGCAGTACTGGTCACCCTGGCCGTGATCGACCCCGGTCTACCGGCCACCGACCCCCAGTTGCACGACGGCTCGGTCTACGTCACCAACACCACCGAGGAGCAGGTCGGCAAGTTCAATCGCCAGATCGACGAGCTGTCCGGATCTGCCGCACTGGGACGCGACGCCGATGTCGTCCAGGACGGCAACGACGTGCTCACTGTCGACCACCAGACCAAGCAGCTGACCCCCCTCGACGCGGCCACCCTCGGCCTGGCCAGTGCCGCACAGCTCCCGGTCGGCGCCGACGTCGCCCTCGCCCACGGGACCGTCGTGGTGTCCGACCCGGCCAGCGGAGCGATGTGGGTCCGCCCGGTCTCCCAGATCGCCGGCCTCGACTTCGCCAAGACCGCCCCCGACGCCGACCTGGGTCCGGGCGGACGCAGCACGATCGGCCACGACGGCACCGCGTACGGGCTGAGCACCGAGCGCTCCGAGATCGTCACCCTCACCCCCGACGGACCGCAGGCCACCGCCGTCCAGGACATCCCGCTCGACGGTGACGTGCAGTTCACCGTGGTCGGCGACACCACGGTCGTGCTCGCCCGTGACGTCGACCGGATCTGGATCGACGGGCGTGGTGCGCTCGACCTGCCCGATGCCCTCGAGGTGCAGCTCCAGGCCCCGTCCGAGCGCACCCCGAAGCTGTCCGGGGACGCCATCGACGTCGTCTACGCCACCCGTGGCGGACTGTTCGGGATCGGCCGGTCCGGCCCGGTCGAGCTGGCCGCGGTCAACGGCCAACCGGCCCAGCCGGTCGTGGTGGCCGGCTGCGCCCACGGTGCCTTCTCCGGTGCCGCCACCACCGTGGTCGCCACCCGCTGTGACCGGACCGACGCGGAGCAGGCCGAGGCGACCGGGTGGACCCCCGGCAATGCCGTGGTCTTCCGGGTCAACCGTGACGAGGTCGTGCTCAACGACATCGTCACCGGCGACATCTGGTTGGTCACCGAGGACATGCAGCTCATCGAGGGCTGGGACCGCATCACCCCGCCCGAGGAGGGCAAGGGGGAGCAGACCGAGGATGAGGAGCAGACCGAGCTGGTCAACCCCAACCGCGCCAAGCAGAACCGCCCGCCCACGGCCCGACCCGACGAGGTCACCGTCCGGGCCGGGCGGACCACCCCGCTGTGGCTGACCGACAACGACTCCGATCCCGACGGCGACGTGCTCACCTACGACGAGCCGCCCAGCCTGGACGGGGCGACCCTGGGCCGGATCCGGGGCGGGACCGGACTGCAGATCACCGTGCCCGAGGAGTCCGAGGGCGCCACCCTGACCTTCACCTACACGATCAACGACGGCCGAGGGGGTACGGCGTCGGCCCGGGTCACCGTGCACGTCGTCTCGCCTGACCAACAGGTCGTCAACTCCGGCCCGGTCCCGGTCGAGCACCCCCGCAGCTGGACGGTCCGCAGCGGCGGCGACCTGACGGCCCGGGTGCTGCTCGACTGGCGCGACCCCGAGGGCGACGACCTAGTGCTGGTCGGAGCCACCGTCGAGGGCGACGACGAGGTCAGCACCACCCGCGACGGCCAACTCACCTTCCGCGACAACGGCACCGAGAAGGGTCGCAAGGAGGTGACGATCACGGTCTCGGACGGCCACACCGAGAGCACCGGGGTCGTGATCGTGCAGACCGTCGACAAGGCCGTACCTCCGATGGCCTTCGGTGACTTCGTCAGCACCGAGGTCGGCAAGGAGACCACGATCAATCCGCTGCAGAACGATGTCGGCGACGACCTCGTGCTGGCCCGGATCGATCAGGCGCCGCCCGGGACACAGGCCGCACTGGTCTCGCAGGACAGCTTCACCTTCACCGCCTCCCGCGCCGGGACGTACTACCTGAGCTACGTCGTGAGCAACGGCCCGCGCAGCTTCGGCCAGATCCGGATCGACGTCCACGACCCGCCGCAGGAGAACCGCCCGCCGGTCGCGGCCCGTGACACCGCCCAGCTGCCGGTCGGGGGATCGGTGCTGGTCGACCCGCTGGCCAACGACGAGGACCCCGACGGCGACGTGCTGGCGATCCAGTCGGTCACCGGGTCACCGGACCTGGAGGTCCGGATCCTGCAACGCTCCCAGCTGCTCATCATCGCCAAGCGGACGCCGCAGCGTCCGATCGTGCTCACCTACACCGTCTCCGACGGGCGCCACAGCGTGCCCGGCACCGTCGTCGTGCTGCCCACCACCTTGACCAAGGACACCCCACGGGCCGAGGCCGACAGCCTGACCGTACGGGCCGGTGACACCGGGTCGGTCCGGGTGCTGGCCAATGACGTCTCCCCGTCGGGCCAGAACCTCAGGATCAACGACCTGACCGAGCTGCCCTCGGCCGGTGAGGCCTGGACCTCCGGCGAGCTGCTGCGGTTCCGGGCCCCGGACCGTGCCGGTGAGTACCGTGCGGTCTACGAGGTGATCGACGAGCAGGGCCGTACGGCCTCGGCCACCGTCCGGATCCAGGTGATCCCGGCCGATGCGCCGAACACCGCCCCCAAGCCCGAGACGGTCGAGGACCGGGTGCTCGCCGGCACCACCGGACGCATCCTGGTGCCGTTGCGCGGGATCGACGACGAGGGCGACTCGGTCCGCCTGGTCGGGCTCGACACCCCGCCGTCCCTGGGGCGGCTGACCTGGCTCGGCGACGGCCAGATCGGCTACGAGGCCTACCCCGATGCCGCCGGGACCGACACCTTCACCTACCGCGTCGTCGATGCCCACG
>DVLP01000199.1 GCA_018715445.1 Candidatus Avipropionibacterium avicola
GGTGCGGTGCCTCGAACCAGACACTGGTCCGACGGTCGGCGGCGATCTCGGCCAAGCGACGCCTGCGCTCCCCCTGCTTGCGCGGCGCGAAGCCCTCGAAGCTGAACCGGTCCACCGGCAGACCGGACACCGCGAGCGCGGCGAGCACCGCCGAGGGGCCGGGGACCGCCGTCACCCGGACACCGGCCGCGATGGCCGCCGACACCAACCGGTAGCCGGGGTCCGAGACCGACGGCATCCCGGCATCGGTGACCAGCACGACCCGGCGCCCGGCCTCCAGATCGGCGACCAGGCCCGGGGTCCTGGCGGCCTCGTTGCCCTCGAAGTAGGACACGATCGAGGCGTCGATCCGCATGTCGAGTCGCTGCAGCAGACCCTGCAACCGACGGGTGTCCTCGGCCGCGACCACGTCGGCGCCGGCGAGCTCGGCACGCAGTCGGGGCGAGGCGTCCTCGACGTCGCCGATCGGGGTGCCGGCCAGGACGAGGACTCCACAGGTGTCGGACATGGCTCCATTCACTCACATCCACCCCTCGACGGGCTCGGGGGACGTGAGGAGGCCCCTCGACGGGCTCGGGGGACGGAGAGTCCAAGGCCCGGGGGCGACGACACGGGCTCGGGGACGGAAGGGCACGCATAGGATGGCCGCCGTGACAGCGACCGCCCCCGCTCCCGCGAGCGCCCACCGGCATCGTGGCGCAGCCCGTCGACTGAAGGATCTGTCAGCGGTCGAGCTGCTCTCCGACCCGATGCCGACCGACCGGTTGTGGGGTTGGATCGTGGCGATCGCCATCACCCTCACCGCGTTCGGCATGCGCCTGGTCGGCCTGGCCACCCCCAAGTACCTCGTCTTCGACGAGACGTACTACCCCAAGGACGCCTGGACGCTGCGCCAGTTCGGTTACGAGACCGAGTGGCCCGACGGCGACATCGTCAACCCCCAGATCGCGGCCGGCATCACCGACCAGTACAGCGACCAGGCCTCGTTCGTGGTCCATCCGCCGCTGGGCAAGTGGCTGATCGCGGCCGGGGAGCAGCTGTTCGGGATGAACGCGTTCGGCTGGCGGTTCCCGTCGCTGGTGTTCGGCTGCCTGACGCTGCTGGTCGTGATCCGGTTGGTGCGTCGGCTCTCCCGCAGCACCATGATCGGCGCCCTGGCCGGGATCCTGCTGATGTTCGACGGGCTCAGCTTCGTGATGGCCCGGATCGGTCTGCTGGACGGGTTCCTGGCGTTCTTCCTGATGGCGGCCGTGGCCTGCCTGCTGATCGACCGTGACTGGTCACGGGCACGGTTGGCGCGTCACCTCGTCGCCCGTCGGATCCCTGACCTGCAAGGACAGTACGGACCGTGGCAGTGGCTGCGGCCCTGGCGGATCGCCGCCGGTCTGCTCTTCGGTCTGGCCTGCGGCGTCAAGTGGAACGGGCTGTACGTGTTGGCCGCCTTCGCCCTGCTGAGCCTGGCCTGGGACATCGGGGCCCGCAAGCTGGCCGGCGCGGGGATCAACTCGTGGCGTGGCCTGATCCTCGACGGCGTGCCCGCCTTCCTCTCGCTGGTCGTGGTCGCCCTCGGCTCCTACATCGCCACCTGGAGCGGCTGGTTGGCGACCACGGGGGGCCACTCCCGCGACTGGGCCGAGCAGAACCCCGACGCCACCTCCGTACGACTCCTGGGTGGTCCGTTGGCCTCGTTGTGGCACTACCACCGCGAGATCTTCTCGTTCCACAACGGTGAATACATCCGCAATGCCGAGCACCCGTACGACGCCCACCCGATGGGGTGGCTGGTGATGGCCCGCCCGATCGGCATCGACGCGGTCAATGACATCCCGGCCGGCCAGGACGGTTGCCCGACCACGGCCGAGAGGTGCCTCCAGGTGATCAGCGGCTCCGGGACGCCG
Organism: Candidatus Avipropionibacterium avicola; assembly: GCA_018715445.1. Classification (GTDB taxonomy): domain Bacteria; phylum Actinomycetota; class Actinomycetes; order Propionibacteriales; family Propionibacteriaceae; genus Avipropionibacterium; species Avipropionibacterium avicola. The sequence goes on from DVLP01000199.1 coordinate 1,899, forward strand.
GTGTTGTGGTGGATGGCCCTGGTCGCCCTGGTCTGTGCCGCGTTCTTCTGGATCGGCACCCGGGACTGGCGCTTCGGCGTCCCGATCGTCGGGGTGCTGTCCAACTGGATCCCGTGGTTCTTCGTGGCCGACCGCCCCCAGTTCTTCTTCTACGCGATCACGATCGTGCCGTTCTCGGTGATGGCCCTCGCCCTGTGCCTGGGCAAGGTGCTGGGCGAACCCGATGCCGGTGAGCGACGCAAGCTCGGCGGTTTCGTGGTCGGCGCGGTCCTCGCCCTGGTGGGGGCCAACTTCACCTTCATGTATCCGATCCTCACCGATCGGGTGATCACCTACCAGCAGTGGATCCTGCGGATGTGGTTCGCCTCCTGGATCTGATTCAGCGGATGAATCAGGACCGTCCACAACGGTTTGGTCTCCGGTCCACAACGGCTTTGTTGCGACCGCATTGCGGTTGGGACACGACCTGGGTCAGCGCCCGGAACGGCCCCTACAGTCGAGCGTCGAGACCAGTGCATCCCCGAGTCCGAGGAGGACCACGTCCCCGTGCTGGGCACTTCCCGACCTCGCTGGACCCGACCCGGGTGGACCGGATCGCGCGCTGGTGCCCTCGCAGTCGTGCTGGCCCTCGCGGTGGCCCTGTTCGGCTGCCTGGCCCTACCGGGCAGCAACCCCGACCGGGCAGGCTCGCCCGCTGTCGGTCCGGCGACCGGCGACACCAACCCGGCGCTGCGCGGCCAGCTGAAGGACGGCGGCGAGCTCCGGATCGCGATGACCGGGCGGCCCGCCGAGTGGAACCCGTGGCACCGTGACGCCACCTGGTCCACTGCGGTCGAGGCCCTGGACCCGGTGCTGCCCCACTACTGGACCTCCGACGAGCACGGCGTGCTGTCGCGCGATCCGCACTACCTGGCGGGCGAGGAGGTCGTCAGCACCGATCCGTTGGTGGTGCGGCTGCGACTCAACCCGGCCGCGGTGTGGGCGGACGGGCATCCGATGACCTGGGAGGACATCGCCGCACCCCTGACTGCCTGCCGGACCGACCTGACCGCCGACGGCCCGGCGCTCGGGCTCGCCCGCGCCGCCACCGTGCTGCCGTGCGCCGACACGGTCGGGCCGAGCCGGATCGCCGGTGTCGAACGCGGCGGTGACGAGCACGAGGCGGTGATCTCCTTCACCGGGGCCTACCCGCAGTGGCGTGATCTGGTCTCGGCTCCGGGCCGGGCCGAGCTGTTCGCCGATCCGACCGGGTTCAGCTGGACACACCCCGACGTACGGGCCCAGGCCGGACCGTTCGTGGTCGAGCAGTGGGACCCCGCCACCGGTGTGCTCAGCGAACGCCGCAACGCCCGCTGGTGGGGCGAGCCCGCCGTGCTCGACCGACTGACCTTCCGCTGGGTGCCCACGGCTCTGCAGGCCCGCGCCTTCGTCAACAACGAGGTCGACGTGGTGGCGACCGGGCTGGGCACGTCGGCGGCGGCCAAGGTGTTGGGGGTGGCCGACGGTGCGATCCGGACCTGCCCCGGTCAGGCCCAACGCACGCTGGTGTTCCGCCAGGACGGCCTGTTGGCCTCGGCCGACCTGCGCCGGGCCGTCGCCCTGGCCGTGGACCGCGACACCCTCGCCTCGCTCGACGTCGGCGGCACCGGGTCGGACTCCTCACCGATCCACAACCGCTTCCTCGCTCCGTCCGAGCCGGGCCATCGCGACAACAGCGCGGCGTTGGGACCCCTCGGTGACACCGACGCGGCGCGACGGCTGTTGGCCGCCGACGGCTGGTCCGACGATCCCGTACGGCGTCGCGGAGGCACGGAGCTGCGGTTGGAGTACCTGTGGTCCACCGACGACCCGGTCGGTGCCCAGGACGCCCGGGCCCTGCAGGCTCAGTTGGGCGCGGTTGGCATCGGTCTGGTCCCGGTCGAGGTGGGTGCAGCCGAGTTCGCCGCGCGGGTCCGGGCCGGCGACTTCGAGCTCGCGGCACTGAACCTGCCGGCCGGGGTGCGGCCCGAGCTGTGGTTCCGTTCCGACAGCGCGGTGAACCTGACCGGGGTCGGCGACGCCCAGCTGGACGCCTGGCTCGACCAGCTCGGGGCGGGCCCACGCCTCGAGGCGGAGACCGCCAACCGGGTGGACGAGTGGTTGTGGGCCGAGGCGGTCACCCTGCCGCTGTACGTGGTGCCCGATGCGGTCGGCACCCGCGCCTCGGTGGCCAACTACGGCGCCAGCGGACGGGCCAGCGTCCGGTGGGACGTGGTCGGCTTCCTGCGCTGATCGGCTGGTGCCTGATCGGCTGGGGCCTGATCGGGTCGCCGCGACGTACGCTCGGGCAGGTGGACCTCGAGACCGCGACCGCAGAGCTGTACGGGCTGGCGCCCGAGGAGTTCGTCGCCCGCCGTACGGCGTTGGTACGACAGGCACGGACCGCCAAGGACCGTGCTCTGGCGCAACGGATCCAAGCGTTGGCCCGGCCCACCCGATCGGCCTGGCTGGTCAATCTGGTCGCCCGCCACCAACCCGAGGTGCTGGCCGAGCTCTTCGAGCTGGCCGAGCTGCTCGCCGAGGGGATGCGCACCGTCTCCGGGCCCGAGCTGCAGCAGCTCACCCGCCAGCGCAACACCGTCGTGGCCGGGCTGACCCGGACCGCAATCGGACTCGGCCACCAGCAGGGCCACCGGGCCAGCGAGTCGACCCGCCAGGAGATCAACGACACCTTCACCGCGGCCCTGGCTGACCCGGACACCGCCGAGCTGGTCCGCTCGGGCACGCTCACCCGCGCCGTCCGCTGGTCCGGCTTCGGGTTGCCCGGGGTCGATGCCCGGACCGCGACCCCACCGGAGCCCAATGACACCGACCAGGACACCGGCCGGGACACCGGCCAGGACTCCGACGAGGACGACACCGGCGGCGCCGAGGTGGTCGATCTCGAGCCCCGCCGACGGGCGGCCGACCGGGAGCGACTCCGGGTCGAGTTGGAGCGGTCCCGGTCCCGATGGGCATCGGCCAGCACCCGGCACCAACGCCTCACCGACCAGCTCGCCGAGCTCACCGACCGGGTCGAGCGGGCCGCCGAGCTCGTGCGGACGGCGCAGGAGCAGGCCAGTGACGCCCAACGGGAGGCCCGCGCTGCGCAGGACCGGGTCCGTGAGTGTGAACGCGCCCTCGAGGCCGCTCGATCGGCCTGCACCGCTCTGGTCGCGACCGCGGAACGGGCCGACCACGAGCTCTCCGAGAGCGTCGGCCGCCTGCGACGCGAGCGTGACCGGGACGCCTCCGTACGGGAACAACTCGGTGAAGCCGAGCAGGCCCTGGCGGCAGCCGAACGTGATGTGGATCGCGCCGAGAGTGCGTGGGAGGAAAAGTGACTGGTGTGCCACCGAGGCAACCCGGTACCGTTCTTCAGGTCCGGACGGCAAGGTCGCCACTTCCCAGACCCGCACCACCACCGAAGAAACCCGAGATGCCATGCCTTCCGACACCGCTGCACCACCGCCCATGACGACACCCGGCACCACCCCCGGCAACACCGCACGACCGCTGCCCGTGCTGGCTTTGGGGATCCTGGTCTGCTCGGCCTTCGTGGTGATCCTCAACGAGACGATCCTGTCGGTCGCCCTGACCCACCTGATGGATGACCTCGAGGTCTCCGAGACGACCGTCCAGTGGGTCAGCACCGCCTTCCTGCTGACGATGGCCGTGGTGATCCCGGCCACCGGTTATCTGATGCAGCGCCTGTCGACCCGGACCCTCTACCTGTCGGCGATGACCCTCTTCCTGGCCGGCACCGTGGTGTGCCTGGTCTCCCCCGGTTTCACCACCCTGCTCATCGGTCGGGTGATCCAGGCCGGCGGCACAGCGATCATGATCCCGCTGTTGATGACCACGGTGCTGCAACTCATCGAGCCCCACCGTCGCGGTCAGGTGATGGGGATCGTGATGATCGTCATCTCGGTCGCCCCCGCGCTGGGCC
>DVLP01000200.1 GCA_018715445.1 Candidatus Avipropionibacterium avicola
GAGGTCGCAAGCAGCGGCGCCTCGTCGGTGTGGGTGTAGATGATCTTGGCCATGGATGGTCTCCCTCGCCGGTGCGGTGACAGCTGATGTCTTGAGATCAAGATATCTCACCCTCGCCGTCCTCGGATCCACGCCCCCTTCACCGATGTACGCCCGCTGTGGCGGACGTGGATCAGCAGGGAAGGCGTGGATCCGGAGGGGGAGGGGGTTGCTACGCCTCGCGCAGGGCGTCGATGGCGGCGACCTCGTCCTCGGTGAGCACGACGCGGACGGCATCGGCATTGGCAGCGATCCGCTCGGCATGGACCGACTTGGGGATCACCACGTAGTCGTGGGCGGCATGCCAGGCGATGACCACCTGGGCGGTGCTGATGCCGTGGGCCGCAGCGATCCGGCTCAGCACGGGATCGTCGAGGTTGGTGCGGCGCAGCGCGCTGAACCCCTCGAGGACGACGCCGCGGTCGCGGTGGCCGGCCGCGATCCGTGGGTCATGGTCGGTCGGGCTCCACAGGATCTGGTTGAGCACGGGCATCACGCCGGTCTCGCGCTCCAGCACGTCCAGCTGGTCCAGGGTGTAGTTGCTGACCCCGATCGAGGTCACCAGACCCTCCTGCTGTGCTGCGATGAACTGCCGCCAGGTGTCGATCAACGGATCCTCGCGTTCGTCCCCGCCGGGGGCATGGATCAGCCACAGGTCGATCCGGTCCAGACCCAACGCGGTCAGGCTCTGCTCGAGGAGCCGACGCTCCTGTCCCGGCTTGTCGGGTGGGAACTTCGTGGTCACGAAGACCTCGTCGCGCGGCACCGAGGCGGCGGCCAGACCGCGTCCGACGCCAGCCTCGTTGCGATAACGGGTGGCGGTGTCGAGATGGCGGTAGCCGTACTCGAGGGCGAGTCCGACGGCGGTCTCGGCCTGGTCGTCGGGGATCTGCCAGGTGCCCAGTCCGAGCAGCGGGATGGCATGGCCGTCGGCGAGGGCGAGAGCGGGCTTGGCGAAGGTCATGGTCGTTGATCGTGCCACGGCCGCTTGCGTGACGCTACGATCCGTACATCCACCCGGTCCTGGAAAGGTCGTCATGTCGTCACCCGACGGTGCAAGCCTGCCGTCGCAGGTGCGCCGTCGCGATCTCAGCCTCGACCTCGTACGGGTGACCTGCCTGCTGGTCGTGGTCGCCGCCCACGTCTGCTTCGTCGCCATCCGTGAGGCGCCCGACGGCGGCATGCAGAACTGGACGCCACCGCAGGAGCTGCCGTTCTTCGCCCCCGGCACCTGGTTCATCCAACCCATGCCGCTATTCTTCGTGGTCGGGGGTTGCGTGAGCTGTCTGGCCTGGCGCAGCGCCCAGCGTCGCGGTGACAGTGCCTGGGCCTTCTTCCGTCTCCGGTTGATCCACTTCGCCCAGCCGGCGGCGGCGTTGTTCGCCATCCTGGGCGTGGTCTTCGGCCTCTGCGTGCTGGTTGGCGTGCCCCTCGACCTGGCCAACTCCGCGTCGTACGGCGTCGGGACCCCGACCTGGTTCATGGGGGCCTATCTGCTCTGTCAGGCCGCCCTGCCGTTGATGGTCCGGGCTCACCGCGCCCGACCTCTGCTCACCCTGGTCGTGTTGGCGCTCGGGGCCGTCGCGGTGGACGTGCTGCGTGGGCTCAGCGGACTCGACATCGTCGGACTGGCGAACTATCTGTTCGTGTGGCCCTTCGCCCAACAGCTCGGGATCTGGCTGGCCGAGGGACGCTGGTCACTCGCCGAGGGTCGGATCACCAGCCGGTCCGTACGGCCGTGGTTGCTGGTGGGATGGGCGGTCGCGACCGCGGCGACCGGTCTGGTCGCCAGTCTCGCGCCGTACGGTGCGGACCTGTTGCAGAACCAGATCCCGCCGACGACCCCGTTGGTGACGATGGCGGTCGCGCACACCTGCCTGTACCTGGCCGTACGACCCCTGCTGCAGCGACTGGTGCAGCGGCGATGGGTGCTGGCCGTGCTCGCCGTGATCGGCACCCGGGCGATGACGATCTATCTGTGGCACGCCGTCGTGGTGATCGCGATCGCGGCCGGCTTCTTCTTCGTCCCCGGGCTGCCTCACGCCCCGAGCCCGGCTTGGTGGCTCACCCGGGTCCCGGTGTTCCTGGTCGTGCTGGCCGTGGTGTGGGCGATCAGCCTGCCCCTGGTCCGGTTCGAACGAGGGCCGGACCCGGCCACCCTGGCCGAGGCGGAGACCGTACGGTCCCGTGTGATCATTGCGGTGGCGGGCCTGATGGCGGTCGTGCCCCCGTTCCTGACCACGATCCCCGACGGCGAGGGACGACTGCGAGGACTCGACCTGTGGACCCTGCTCGCCGGTGCGGTACTGCTCGTTGTCGCGGTGGCCCTGCTGCGACTGGGGCGTCGCACCGCCCGTGGCTCCGGCTGAGGAAACAGGAAAGGATCACCTTCGTTGGTCAACTACGGCGACTAGTACTACAGTACGTAGTAACAGTTCGGGAGGGTCCCGGACTGATCCCCGAAGGGACACGACCATGAGTGCCACATCAATCGCGACCGCCAGCCAGGTCCGTGGTGGGACCGCCGCTCACACGACTCGCACCCAGGAGGAGATCGTCACCTCCCGCGGTGCCCGCATCGCCCTGGCGGTCGGCCGGATCTTCATCGGCTGGACCTTCCTGTGGCCCTTCCTCGACAAGACCTTCGGGCTGGGATTCTCCACACCGGCCGAGCGGGCGTGGATCAACGGCGGCTCGCCGGCCCAGGGCTACCTCGGTGGCGTCGAGGGCCCCTTCGCCGGGTTCCTCCAGCTCTTCGCCAATCCCTTCGGTGACTGGCTGTTCATGATCGGTCTGTTCGGCATCGGCATCGCGATGATCACCGGTGCCGGGGTGCGGCTCGCGGCGGTGACCGGCACGATCCTGATGGCGATGATGTATCTGGCGGCGATCCCGATGATCGCCGGAGGCACCAACCCGATCATCGACTCGCACTGTCTCGAGGCCGCCCTCCTGATCATCGCTGCGGTCACCCTGAGCGGCGACACCTGGGGAGTGGGCCGGCTCTGGGGACGGATCATCGGTCGCCACACCTGGCTCCGGTGACGCAGTGATCGACCGACACCCCCGACCGTCACGGTCGGGGGTGTCGCGCGTCCGGGCCAGCTCAGTAGTGGTCCAGGATCCGTACCGCTCGCCGGGGCACGATCGCCTCCAGAACGGCGTCATGCTCGGTCGGGCCCTCGACCAGGCCTGCCAGTCTCAGCTCAGCCATCCCGACCGCTCCCGACCACCACACGGCCAGCCCCCGCGGGGAGAAGGTGGGCTCGTCCGACGATCCCGACTCGCCCAACCGCTCGGCTTCGCCCAGCCGCTCGGCGCCGACCCCGACGCTCGGATCGATCGACAGTCGATAGCGTCCCGGCACCGACGCGAGGCCATGGCGGCCCTGGACCGTGATCGTCAGATCGGTGGCCGTCACCGGCGGGGGAGGCAGCACCCCGAATGCGGCCGGGACGTCGAGGATGCTCAGTTGGTACGAGGAGGGCCGGCCCTGGTCCGACTGCCCGGCCCGGCGCAGCCAGTGCGTCGGATCCGAGCCCGAGGCTCGGATCCGGGTCCGAGGGGCGACCATCGCGAAGCTGCCGACGGTGCGCAGCAGGGCCGCAGTGACATCGGCGTCGGTGCTGACCAGGTCGACGATCCGCAGCTGCGCCTCGGCGCCGAACCCCTGGCCGCGCTGCCACGAGCAGTACCCCACGGCATGGTCGTCGATCTCGGCCAGGAAGATCGAGGTGACGCCGTCGAGCACGGCCTGGTCGTCGGCGGGGAAGGACGGCCCCCGGCGGGTCAGTGCGCCGTTGTGGGAGGCACCCCACCGGTCGTAGCACTCGCGGACGCGTTCGACATCGTCCAGTCCGGCGCGGCGCACCCGTACCTCGTGGCGTCCTGGACCGGTGGCCGAGGCGAGGTCCGCCGTGTCGACGGTCATCTCTCGCTCGTCGGTGATCGTCTCGTAGCCGAATCCTCGATAGATCCCTGTGGCAGAAGGGAAGAGTCCCGACACCACGGCTCCCTGCTCGCGGGCCAGTTCGAAGGCGTACGGGAACAGCTCGCGGACCAGACCGGCACCGCGGTGCTCGGCCGCGACCGTGACGCCACCGATGCCGCAGGTCGCGACCGTGGTGCCGTGGAAGTGGCTGTGGTACTCGCGCAGCGTGAGCTTGGCGGCGAGCTGATCGGCGACGAAGGCGCCGAGGTAGCGGGCCCCCGGCATCGGCGTGGCCGTCGGGTTGGGGGCACGGCCGAACGCTTCGGCACTGAGCACTTCGGCGTCGGCGATGTCGGCGGCTCCGAGCTCGCGGATCTGAGGCATGCCACGACCCTAACCGGGCGACGTAGGCTGGCGCGATGGCCACCCTGACCCGCGCCGAAGCAGCTGCCCGCGCTGCCCTGATCCGCGTCGTCGACACCTCGGTCGAGCTCGACCTGGTCGAGCCGATCGACACCTTCACCTCGGTCTCGGTGCTGACCGTCGAGGTCGCCGAGCCCGGTGGTGACACCTTCCTCGACCTGCAGGCGGTCGCCGTCGAATCCGTGCGGCTCGACGGGGCGGCCGTCGACACCGCGTCGTGGCGGGACGGGCGCCTGCCCCTCACCCTCGGTCCGGGGCGCCACGAGCTGCGGGTGGTGGCGACCATGGCCTACAGCAACGCCGGCGAGGGCCTGCACCGCCACGTCACCGCGGACGGGCAGCGCTACCTGTACGCGATGTCGTTCCTGGACAAGGCTCCGGCCTGGTTCGCCTGCTTCGACCAGCCGGACCTGAAGTCGCCGTACACCCTGGTGGCCCGCACGCCGGCCGACTGGCTGGTGCGGGGCAACGGTCCGGCCGAATCGCTCTCCGACGGCGAGACCGTGCGGACCTGGTTGCTGCACCAGCCGGTCCCGATCTCGACCTACGTCGTCACTTTGGTCGCCGGCCCCTATGTCGAGGTCACCGCCGAGCACGACGGGATCGCGCTCGGCCTGCTCGCCCGGGCCGAGCTCGCCGACGAGCTGGCTGAGCAGTCCGAGGACATCCTCGCCGTCACGACAGCATGTTTCGACGGCTATCACGCACTCTTCGGCCATCGCTACCCGTTCGGCGAGTACCACCAGGCCTTCGTCCCCGACTTCAATGCCGGCGCGATGGAGAACCCGGGCTGTGTCACATTCCGCGAGCAGTACCTGCACCGCGGACGGGCCACCCGGGCCGAGCTCGGCAAACGGGCCAGCACCATCGCCCACGAGATGGCCCACCAGTGGTTCGGCGACCTGGTGACGATGCGCTGGTGGGATGACCTGTGGCTCAATGAGTCCTTCGCGGAGTACATGGCCCAGGTGATGTGTGAGCGGGTCACCCCGTACGACCGGTGGATCGACTTCGGCGCGACCCGTAAGCAGTGGGGGATGGTGGCCGACCAGTCGAGCTCGAGCCATCCGGTGGCCGGCAACGGCACCGACGATGCCGCCGCAGCCCTCCAGCAGTTCGACGGGATCTCGTACGCCAAGGGGGCCGCGGTGCTGCGCCAACTGGTCCTGCACATCGGTGAGGACGTCTTCCTCACCGGGCTTCGGGACTACTTCACCCGGTACGGCCGGGGCAACGCCGACTTCGCGGATCTGTTGCAGTGCTGGGCCGACGCCGGCGCCGACGACATCGAGCAGTGGTCCCAGGCCTGGCTGCGGACCCAGGGCGTCGACCAACTGCGAGCCGAGGGCGACGGCGACACGGTCACCGTGCACCGGATCCCGGCCGCGGATCCGGCCCACCGCGCCCACATCGCCACTGTCGCAAGGATCGCTGACGACGGTGCGGTGGTGGCCGAGCAGGCCTACCGGCTCGAAGGCGACCGTGTCGACGTCGACCTCCGCGGGCACGATGCAGCCCCCGGGCAGGATGACCTCCAGCAGGCGGGGCTCCTGGTCCCCGATGCCCACGACCAGACCTGGGCCCGCATCGACCTGCCCTGGCCGGAGGATCCCTCGCTGGCTCCGTCAGGCGTGCTGGCCGACCCGTCACGGATCGCCGATCCTCGCACCCGGGTGGTGATCGGCAGCGCTCTGCGTGATGCCGTCCGTCACGCACGGGTGCCGTCGTCGACGGCGGCCGAGGTGCTCCTCGGTTGGCTGTCCCGCGAGACGGTCGTCGACCTGTTCGCGCCCTTGGGGGGATTCCTGGTCGGGGAGCTGTGTGGCCCGTACTGTCCACCAGCGGTGCGGTCCGCCCGGCGCGGCGTGGCCCACGACGGCTTCGGGGACACGATCGCCCGCGCCGAGCCGGGTGGTGACCTCCAACTCACCGCCTTCCGCCTGGCCGTGGCCACCCTCGACGACGTCGTGACCGGGGAGCGGTGGTTGGCCGGCGAGCTGCCCGACCCACTGGAGCTCGACCGGGAGCTGGAGTGGGCCCTGGTCACCCGACTGACCTCGCTCGACGGTGACCTCGGCCGGGTGGAGGCCGCCCTCGGGCGTGACGACTCCTCCTCGGCGCGGATCCACGCGGCCCGGGCCAGGGCAGCGGTGCCGACCCGACAGGCCAAGCAACGGGCCTTCGAGATCCTGACCACCGACGGGCCCGCCTCGGCCTACGAGGTCTATGCCACCGCCGAAGGCTTCTACCTGCCCCACCAGCACGAGCTCACCGCCGACTTCGTCGAGCCGTGGTTCGACCGGATCGGGGCGACCGGGCAGTTCCGGGACGGATGGGCCCTGGGGCGGGTGGTGTCGCTCAGCTTCCCCGCGACCCATGTCGATGACCTGACGATCTCCCGGGCCGAGGCGTTGGAGGCGGATCCGGACACGAGCGGTCCGATCCGCCGGGCCGTGGCCGACTGCCTGGACGAGCTGCGCACGGCCCGACGATCACTGCAGTTGGGCTGAGGTCCGGCGGCCGCAGGGTGATCGATTGGATCTCAAGTCCACCTGAGCTCCTACGCTGGGGTGGTCCCACAGCGATCCGTCCCTGAGGACGGATCCGTGCCCGAAGAGGAACTTGTGCCCGAGAAGGAATCCATGCTCCACGAGGAATCCATGTCCCACGAGGAGTCCATGACTACGCCCGCCGGTCGACTGATGCTGGTCCATGCCCATCCCGATGACGAGACCTCGGGGACCGGAGCGACAATGGCTCGTTACGCCGCGCTCGGTGCCCAGGTCACCCTGGTGACCTGCACCCTGGGTGAGGAGGGCGAGGTCCTGGTCGAGGGACTGGCGCATCTGGGCTCCACACAGCAGGACGCGTTGGGGACCCATCGGCTGAGCGAGCTGACCGCGGCGATGGCCGAGCTGGGGGTGACCGACTTCGTCCGCCTCGGGGGTGACCACCGCTATCGCGACAGCGGTATGCGCTACGGGGACAACGGCGAGGTGGTGCCGGTGCAGCAGGGTCGGGAGGGCACCTTCTGGACAGCCGACCTGCTCGAGGCCGCCAACGAGTTGGTGCCGTTGATCCGTGACCGTCGTCCGCAGGTCCTGATCACCTACAACGAGTACGGCGGCTACGGGCACCCCGACCACATCCAGGCCCACCGCGTGGCGATGTATGCCACCCAGTTGGCCGCGGCCCGGTCGTACCGTCTCGACCTGGGGGAGCCGTGGCAGGTCGAGCGGGTGCTGTGGACCGCCTGGTCGGCCGACACCCTGCGTGCCGCCGTGCGTGCGGCGCGCGACGCCGGTGACGACGAGTTCTTCGCCGGTCTCGATCCTGACGGCGAGCTGCCGCCGATGGTCACCCCCGACGAACTGATCGACTGCGTGATCGATGCCAGGGACCATGCCGGGCAGAAGTTGGCCGCCCTGCGGGCCCACGCCACTCAGGTCAACGTGGACGACGGCTTCTTCCGGTGGATGACCAGCAGCCAGGAGTGGGCAGTCGAGCACTACCGGCTGGCGATGGGGACCCCGTTCCCTTCCGGAGCCGATGACCTGTTCGCCGGTCTCGACGGTCCCGGTGCTCCCGGTCCCGGTGCTCCCGGGCGGGAGGAGCCACGGTGAGTGCCGCCGCCGACGCCGAGGTCCCCGGCAGGCCCGGGGCGCCACAGTTCAGTGCCGACACCGGTGGACGCCAGCTGCGCTCGGTCTTTCGCGAGTTCGTCTCCGGCATCACCGTGGTCACCACCGCGGTCGGCCACACCCAGCACGCCATGACGGCGAACGCCTTCTGCTCCATCTCCCTCGAGCCTGCGCTGGTGATGGTCTCGGTGGCCCGTTCGGCGCGCTTCCATGCCGCGATCACCCAGCCGGGCTCCCGCGGGTGGGGCGTGTCGATCCTGGCCGCGGACCAAGCGGCACTGGCCGCACACTTCGCCCGATCGGGGCGCGACCTGGCCACGCAGTTCGACACGGTCGACCACGAGCTCGGAGAACGGACGGGGGCCGCACTGCTGGTCGGGAGCCAGGCGTGGCTCGAGTGTCGGACCCACGACCTGACCGAGGCCGGTGACCACACGATCGTGATCGGTGAGGTGCTGGCCGGTGGCGTCAACTCCGCTGCGGGCCTGCCCTTGACGTACCATCGGGGTGGTTACGCCCTGCCGTTGCCGGACTGAGCCTGTCCGCAGGTGTGGTGGGGTGTCGATGACAACCCCACCATCCCTGAGCGACTGAGGACATTTGTGAGCAGCGAGGAGACCCCGCCCGACTCGTCGGACAGTGCCACCGAATCACTGGACACCACTGGCGCGGCGGCAGCGACCGGCGGAGCTGCGTCCTCCCGTCGCGGCCCGGCCAAGGTGATCTTGATCACCCTGATCGGTCTCCTGGTGATCGTGCTGGGGACCTACGGCGTCGGCTTTGCGATCGCTGGTGACCGTACCCCGCGCGATGCGACCGCTGGTGGCGTGCCGATCGGTGGACTGTCCCGGGCCGCCGCCGAGGAGAAGCTCGCCGAGGAGCTCGCGCCACGGATCGAGCAGGACATCACCCTGATCGTCGACGACGAGGCCGTCACCACCACGGCCGCCGAGCTGGGGCTGGGCGTCGACGTACCGGCGACCGTCGACCTGGTCGGGATCGGGCGCAAGGCGGATCCGCGCCACATCTGGAGCGTCCTCACCGGTGGCGGAGAGGTCGCCCCCGTGGTGACCGTCGACGACGCCACGCTGGAGGCCTACCTGGCTGACCTGGCCGAGCAGGTCCACCGTGACCCGGTCGACGCCAAGGTCGCCATCAAGAAGGAGAAGGTCGCCTACACCAAGTCCGTGCAGGCCCGAGATCTCGACGTCGCGGGCTCGGCCGCGGCGATCAAGGATGCCTTCCTGGCCGCCGACCAGGTCACCCTGCCGTTCACCCTCACCGATCCTGCGGTCACCGACGAGCAGGCCAAGGAGGCCAGGCAGATCGCGAAGAAGATCGTCTCCGGCCCGGTCGTGCTGCAGGTGAAGGGCGTCGGCACCTACAAGGTGCCGGTCAGCGATCTGGCCAAGTCGTACCGCTTCGAGGTCAAGGACGGCGCACTGGTGGCCGTGCTGGACGGTGACAAGCTGTTCGAGCTGAGCAAGTCCGGGCTGTCGGGGCTGGCGACCACCAAACCGGTCGACGCCAAGGTCGAGATCCGCGACGGCAAGCCGCACGTCGTGCCGTCCAAGGACGGCAACGAGATCGACCAGAAGACCTTGGTCAAGGCGGTCGAGGAGAGCGTCGGCAAGAGTGGCAAGGGTCGGACCTCGACGGTCAGCCCGAACGGCAAGAAGGCCGAGTACACCACCGAGGATGCCAAGAAGGCCGGGGTCAAGGAGATCGTCAGTGAGTACACGACGAACTTCCCGTACGCCGAGTACCGCAACGTCAACCTGTCGGTGGCGGCGGGTCTGATCAACAACGCCTACCTCAAGCCCGGTGACCAGTTCAGTCTGAACGAGCGAATCGGTGAGCGCACCAGGGCCAAGGGCTTCGTCGACGGGTCGTTCATCGAGAACGGTCGTCTCGTGCAGGGCCTGGCCGGCGGCATCTCGCAGTCGGCGACCACCGTGTTCAACGCCGCCTTCTTCGGCGGCGTGCAGCTGGACCAGTGGCAGCCACACACCTTGTACTTCGACCGCTATCCGGCGGGGCGTGAGTCCACGGTCTACCTGCCGACGATCGACGTGAAGTTCACCAACAACACCCCGTACGGGATGGTGGTCCAGGCCTTCGTGTCCAAGGCGTCGCCGGGGGGACAGGGCTCGATCACCGTGCGGCTCTGGTCGACCAAGCACTTCACCGTCGAATCGCCCGAGCCCACCAAGTCCGGCTTCTACTCCGGCACCACGCGCTACGTGGACACCCCCGACTGCACCTACCAGGCGCCGATCCAGGGCTTCACCGCGAAGTACCACCGGATCATCCGCACCACCGACGGCAAGCTCGTCAAGCGTGAGGACTACTCCTGGAAGTACTCCGCCGGCGACGAGATCCGTTGCGGCAAGCCGCCGTCGGACGACGACGACGAGGACTGAGACCCCGTGGTGGTGCGCCGCGGTCGGGCGTTGACCACCCTCGACCTGGGCGAGCGGGTGGTGGTCCGCCACCGGCTGGACGACGGTCGTGCCACCGACATCCTCGGTGAGCTCGTCGAACTGAGCGCCACCGAACTGGTCGTACGGGATCGCCACGACGTGGTGCACCGTGTCGTCCTCGGGTCGGTCGTCGCCGCCAAGGTGGTGCCACCGGCGCCGCCGCGTCGCCGTTCTTGACCTATTCCCGTTGTGCACGTGGTGATCACCACGTAGTGCCTAAGGTGCGGCCCACCGTGGTCGGGGATACTGTGGAGCCACACTCCGGCGGGAAGCACGCGCCCGTCCGGACGAAGCTACGAAGGAGACCTCGTGACGTACGTCATCGCGCAGCCCTGTGTCGACCTCAAGGACCGTGCCTGCGTCGAAGAGTGTCCCGTGGACTGCATCTACGAGGGCAAGCGCATGCTCTACATCCACCCCGATGAGTGCGTGGACTGTGGCGCGTGCGAGCCGGTGTGCCCGGTCGATGCGATCTACTACGAGGACGACCTGCCGGAAGAGGAGCAGGCGTACTACGACGCGAACGTCCACTTCTTCGACGACCTCGGCTCGCCCGGCGGCGCATCGAAGCTGGGCGTCGTGGACGCCGACCACCCGTTCGTCGCCGCACTGCCTCCGCAGAACGCCGAATGAGCGAGCATCACCACCGGTGATGACCATGGCATCGCAGCACCCGACGCCGCGCCGAGCTGGACTCGGCGCGGCGTTGCCGGATTTTCCGTGGGATTCCCTGGCTGCGGCCAAACAGCGGGCCACGGCCCATCCGGACGGGATCGTCGACCTCTCGGTCGGGACGCCGGTCGACGACACCCCTGAGATCGGCCAACAGGCCCTGCGGGACGCGGCCAACCGGCCCGGCTACCCCCAGACCATCGGCACCGCGGACCTGCGCTCGGCGATGGTGGAGTACCTGACGGACCGCTGGCAGGCCGACGGGCTCACCGAGGCCGGGGTGCTCCCGGTGCTGGGCACCAAGGAGATCGTCGCCTGGCTGCCCCTGATGGTGGGGCTGGGGCCCGACGATGTCGTGCTGTATCCCTCGACCGCCTACCCGACGTACGCGGTGGGCGCCCAACTCGCCCGTGCCACCGGGGTCGCCGCCGACACCGCCGAAGCGATCCGGACCCACCGACCGGGGCTGGTCTGGCTCAACTCCCCGTCGAACCCGACCGGACGGGTGCTGTCGGCCGAGCAACTCGCCGAGCTGGTCGGTGCCGCCCGCGAGGTCGGGGCGCTGGTCGCCTCCGACGAGTGCTACGGAGAGCTCGGCTGGGAGGCGGAGCCGGTCTCGGTCCTCGACCCTCGGGTCAGCCAGGGCTCACACGAGCAACTGCTGGCCGTCCATTCGTTGTCGAAGCGGTCCAACCTGGCCGGATATCGTGCCGGTTTCGTCGCCGGGGATCCCGCGCTGGTCACGGAGCTGACCGAGCTGCGCAAGCATGCCGGGATGATGATGCCGGCCCCGGTCCAGGCCGCGATGGCCGCGCTGCTGCGCGACACCGACCACGTCACCGTGCAGCGGGAGCGCTATGCCGCCCGTCGGGCACTGCTGAGACCAGCCCTGGAACGGGCCGGGTTCCGGATCGAGCACTCCGAGGCAGGGCTGTACCTGTGGGCCACCCGCGGTGAGGACTGTCGTGCCTCGGTCGACTTCCTGTCCGGCCTCGGCATCCTGGTCGCCCCCGGCGACTTCTACGGCTCCGACTCCGGCCAGTACGTCCGGGTCGCCCTGACGGCCACCGACGAGCGGATCGCTGCCGCCGCCGAACGCCTCACCTCCTGAGCCCCGTCCCCGAGCCCGCGGGGCACCACGCCCCCCGAGCTCGTCGAGGGGCAACACGGCCCTCGCCTCTTGTCCCCGAGCTCGTCGAGGGGCAGCAGCAGGTCCGCAAGCCCTCAGATGGGACAGCGCACACCCGGGTGGGGCCGCAGTCCGCCGGCGGTGGGCGGACCAACCAGTCCGTGGGCGGACGTCGCTCACCGTGTGCGGACCTCCGTTCCCCGAGCTCGTCGAGGGGCAGAAGGTGTTCGCGCTGCCCGACCCGGAGGTTCGCAAGCCGTCGGGTGTGACAGCAAGCGCCCGGGTGGGGCCGCAGTCCGCCGGCGGTGGGCGGGCCAACCAGTCCGTGGGCGGACGTCGCTCACCGTGTGCGGACCTCCGTTCCCCGAG
>DVLP01000020.1 GCA_018715445.1 Candidatus Avipropionibacterium avicola
TCAGTCCTGTGCTGACCTGACCCGCTGGTTGAGCTCGGCCACCGCACGTCGGGTGACCTCGCCCTCGCTGCCCTGCAGTCCGAACAGCATCAGCGTCTGTGGCTCACCGTCGGGCTGTTCCTGGCGCAGCACGGCCACCGCCCACGGGTCGCCGGGTCGCAGCACCACCGAACGGATCTCGGACCACGCCAGGGTCCGCCGGCGCCACGGGTTGCGGACGACCAGACCGGACTCCTCGGCTCCGACCCAGCTGCGGGCCAGCAGCCACAGCAGCACCAGGATGACCGCCAGGATCATCAGCAGGGTGAGGATCTGGAAGGGTTGGAACATCGCGCGGATCTCCGGGGGGAAGGCGAACCAACCGATCACCGAGCCACCGATGAAGACGACGCTGAACCCGATCGCGGTGATGATCAGGACACGGGGTCGCCACCGGTGAGCGCGGGTCTGCTCAGCCATCGCCGATCACAACCGACAGGCGGCGATGTCGGTGACCAGGATGGCGCGGGCGCCGACCTCCCACAGGTCGTCCATCACCAATTGTGCCTGCTCCGAGGGCACCATGGCCCGGACCGCGACCCAACCGTCCTTGGCCAGCGGCGACACGGTCGGTGACTCCTTGCCGGGGGTCACGCGGAAGGCCTCGTCGACCCGGTCGCTGGGGATGTCGTAGTCGACCATCACGTAGCTGCGGGCGGTGAGCACGCCGTCGATGCGGCGCACCAACAGGTCCAGCCCGGCCGGCGGCTCGCCGTTGCGACGGATCAGGATCGCCTCGGACTCGAGGATCGGGTCACCGAAGACCTCCAGGCCGGCCTTGCGCAGGCTGGTCCCGGTCTCCACCACATCGGCGATCGCATCGGCGACCCCGAGGCGGATCGACACCTCGACCGCACCGTCCAGCTTGATCATCCGGGCGTCGATCCCCCGCGCGTGCAGGTACTGCGCGACCAGGCCGGGGTACGAGGTCGCCAGCCGCTTGCCGGCCAGCTCCTCGATCGAGCCCAGCTCCCCGGCCGGTGCGGCGAACCGGAACCGGCTCACCCCGAAGCCGAGGCCGAGGACCTCGGTGGCGGTGACGCCGGAGTCGACCAGCATGTCGCGTCCGGTGATCCCCAGGTCGAGGGTCCCCTCGCCCACGTACACGGCGATGTCGCGGGGACGCAGGTAGTAGAACTCGACGTTGTTGCGCTCGTCGTACAGCACGAGCTCCTTGCCGTCGGAGCGTTGCCGGTAGCCGGCCTCGGTCAGGATGGCGGCGGCACCCTCGGACAGCGATCCCTTGTTGGGAACGGCGATGCGGAGTCGGGGTCGGTCAGGCATGGGTTCGTACTTCTCCTCGTGGGCATGGCTGGACGGGTCGGCGGAGCGAGGAGTCACAGATGTCGATAGACGTCCTCGAGGTCCAGCTCGAGGCTGACCATCAGCACCTGCAGGTGATACAGCAGCTGGCTGATCTCCTCGGCGGCCTCGTCCCTGGACTCGTACTCCGCCGCCATCCAGACCTCTGCGGCCTCCTCGACGATCTTCTTGCCGATGGCATGGACCCCGGCATCGAGCTGGGCGACCGTTCCCGACCCGGCAGGCCTGGTACGGGCCTTCTCGGTGAGTTCGGCGAAGAGCGCCTCGAACGTCTTGGAGGCGGGCGGATCGACCGGAGAGGTGGCTGACACGGCCCTCAGCCTACCGGTTCACCCGCGCCCACCTCCGCCTCGTCCGCAGCACCGGCGGCCGTGGTCGCGGCGTCACGGCGCGACACCCGCCACCACTGGACGAAGCCGATCAGGCAGAAGAAGCCGTAGAAGGCGTACATCATGGCGCTGGGATAGAACCCGGCGATGACCAGGGTCGGCACCCCGACCAGGTCGACCGCGATCCAGATCAACCAGAACTCGACATAGCCGCGGGCCATCCCGTAGGTGGCCATGATCGAGCCGGCCAGGATCCAGGCGTCGACGGTCGGCCCCCACGAGCCGAGCGCGGCGAGCACGAAGTACAGCACCACCCACAACCCGAGGTAGCAGCCGACCAGCACGCCGCGCTCGCGCCAACTGGCCCACCGTGGGGCGACCGCTTCCTTGCCACCGTGGCTGTTGCGGTAGCGCCACCACTGCACCCAGCCGTACACCGAGACCGCCACGAAGAAGACCTGGCGTCCGGCCTGGCCCCACAGGGTCAGGTCCTGCGGATTGCCGAAGATCACGCCGGTGAACACGGTGAACAACAAGACGTTGCCGATGATGCCCACCGGCCAGGCCCAGACTCGGCGCACCATGCCCAACCAGGCACTGGCCAGGCCGAACACGTTGCCGATGATTTCGCGCCACAGGATTGGCTGGCCGAACCCCAGATGGAGTTCGGCATTCAGCAACCCGTTGAGCAGTTCAGAGATCTCCATCGCGGAGCTCCTCCACTTCCCTCAGGTCGCACGAATGCCGGGGTGTGTGGAGGGCCGGACGGCTCGCGCATCGGCGAGGCTGCGGCACGGTTGGCGTACCGACGACCGTCAGGCCACGTGTCCTCCCATCCGGACTTTGACCGTCGGTCGTGGATTTGCACCACGTCAACCAATGACTGGAGGCCATCGGGTCGCGGACTGACCTGGGTCTGCATCGGGCAGACCCGGGATCACCGCCGGTTCGGAATTGCACCGACCCCGGAACACGTGCGAGTTCTCACTCGTCGGGGCCCATTGTGCCACGCTCGGCGAGCGGTCGGTCACTCCTGCAGGGCTTTGGACATCTGAGGGATCAGGGTGTCCAGGGCGTGGTGCATCGCCAGCGGGCTCCTGGTCGAGAACGCGAGGTCCTCCAGGATGAACAGCCGGTCATGGCGGTACGAGTCGACCCCGGTCAACGCGGGATAGGCCTTCTCCAGCCCGGCCTTGTCGAGCCCGAAGGTGTAGGCCAGCACGATGTCGGCGTCGTGGTCGGACAGGTTCTCCCCCGAGAAGGTCTGCGAGTTCTCGCCCTTCTCGGCGAGTTCACGCGACCCGTCGGTCGGCTCGAAGCCGAGCCGATAGAGCATGGAGTCCACGCCATGGTCCGCGGCGTACTCACTCGCCTGCCCGTCCCACATGTCCCAGTAGGTGATCGTCCTGCCGGCGAACTCCGGGTGAGCAGCGGCCTGGTCGGCGGCGATCGCCTCGTAGTTCGGGTCGCCCGCCGGCCACGCCTCGGGCTCGGCACCCCCGAGCTCGGCCTCGGCCCAGGCTCCCACCCCGTGCGGATGCCCGTACTGGGACTTGATCCCGACCGGCACCACCCCGAGCGACAGCAGGATCTCGGCATCCAGTTCGTACATCGCGACCACCCGGACCGGCTCGGCCTCGACCACGGTCTCGCCTAACTCGTGGGCGATGATGGTGACGGGGAAGGCCGACGCGGCGTCGGTGATGGCCGGCTCCGGTCCGGCATCGGCGGAACCATGGCATCCCGCCAGCACGCACACCATCAGTACGGACACCAGTGCCGGCAGCCATCGTCGGGTCATTCGCATGACTCAACAGTAAGGCTAGCCTTGGCTAACCTCGTGCACTGCCAGCGACTGAGACGACGCGATTCTCGTACGGGACGCGATCAGGACAGATCGACGCCGAGGACGGCCTCCACCAGGTCGGCCACCTGGCCCGGCGCCTCGGGATCGCTCCCCTCCGCGTCGACCCAGGCGTCGACGGCGGCCAGCGCGGCCGGGGCGTCCAGGTCATGGCGCAACGCTCGGCGGACGGTACGGACGGTCTCGGCGGCAGGGGCACCGGTCCCGGCCCGTACGGCGTCGCGCCAGCGGTCCAGTCGCTCGCCTGCCTCGGTCAGCAGGTGCGGGGTCCAGGACCAGTCATTGCGGTAGTGCTGGGAGAGCAGCGCGAGCCGGATCGCCATCGGGTCGGCGCCGTCACGGCGCAACTGCGAGACCAGGACCAGGTTGCCGCGCGACTTGGACATCTTCTCGCCGTCCAGGCCGACCATCCCCCCGTGGACGTAGGCCCGGGCCAGCTCGGCCCCGTTGACAGTGCGGGCCTGGGAGGCACACATCTCGTGGTGGGGGAAGATCAGGTCCGATCCCCCACCCTGGACGTCGAACGCGTCGCCGAGGTGTTGCCGCGCGATCGCGGTGCACTCGATGTGCCAGCCGGGTCGCCCGGTCCCCAGGGCGGACTCCCAGCCGGGCTCACCGGCACGCTGCTGCAGCCACACCAGGCAGTCGAAGGGGTCGACCTTGCCGGCCCGGTCGGGATCGCCGCCGCGCTCGGCGAAGATCGGCATCATCTGCTCGCGGGTCCAGCCCGAGACCGAGCCGAAGTCGTCATCGGCGCTGCAACGGAAGTACCAGTCCGGCTCGCCTTCTTCGAGTTGGTAGACGCTGCCCTGCTCACGCAGCTGCTCCACCAGGTCGACCACGAGGTCGATCGACTCGACCGCGCCGGCGTACACGTCGGGCGGCAACACCCGCAGCGCAGCCATGTCGGTGCGGAACAGCTCGATCTGGTCCTCGGCCAGGTCCTGCCAGGCGACACCGGTCGCCGTGGCCCTTTCCAGCAAGGGATCGTCGACATCGGTGATGTTCTGCACGTAGCGCACGTCGAGGCCGGCGTCGCGCCACTGCCGCTGCAGCAGGTCGAAGGCCAGGTAGGTGTTGGCGTGGCCGAGGTGGGTGGCGTCGTACGGGGTGATCCCGCAGACGTACAGCCGCGCGGTGCCGTCGGCCGGTTCGACCGGGGCCAGCGAGTCGGTCGCCGTGTCGTGGACCAGGACCGGCCCGGCGTCGGAGTCGGCGGGGGCGGGAGCCAGGCCGCCGGCGGCACGAGCGGAGCTGACCAACGAGCCCGGGGTGGGCGGATTCCACGACTGCATGGGCTCAGCCTACGGAACCACGCCACCGCCCGCGCCGGTGGTTCACCAGAGCGGCCACGGCACGGCGGGGGCGTCGTCACGCGGGCCCGGCAGGCCGTCCTCGAGCAGGCGGGCGCCACGGTCGGCGATCGCCTCGATCTCCGGGGCGCTCAACCACTCGTCCAGTTCGTCGAGATGGGCCAGTGCCGTGGTCACCATCGTGCGTTCGGCCTCGTCCAGCGGCTCACCGGCCCAACCCCACAACAGGGTCCGCAGCTTGTCGTCGACGTGGAAGCTCACTCCGTGATCACAGCCGAACAGGTGGCCGTCGTCCAGCAGCAGGTGACCGGCCTTGCGGTCGGCATTGTTGGCCAGCGCATCGAAGACCGCGATCCGTCGCAACCGAGGGTCGTCGGCATGGACCACGGCCAACAGGTGCCGTTCCTCGTCCTCGGCGTGCAGCACGGTGTGCCACCCGGGTGGCACCTGGTCGGCCGGCACCAGGTCCACCAGGGCACTGTCGGGGTGCGGGTCGGCCTCACCGGTCGGGACCGGGCCGACCCAGCGCTGGGCCGAGCCCGGGCCGTACGGACCCTCGACCATCGTGGTGTACGGGACGACG
The DNA here is from genome assembly GCA_018715445.1 of Candidatus Avipropionibacterium avicola. Taxonomy (GTDB): domain Bacteria; phylum Actinomycetota; class Actinomycetes; order Propionibacteriales; family Propionibacteriaceae; genus Avipropionibacterium; species Avipropionibacterium avicola. The sequence continues at coordinate 5,452 of DVLP01000020.1, forward strand.
TCGAAGCCACCGGCCGCCGACAGCCGGTGGGCCGCCACCTCACGCAGGCCGAGGGTGTGGGTCGGGAAGTCCCACAGCTCGCGTTCGCCGCGGATCGGCTTGTGGACAACGGGGATCTCGCCGTCGCTGCCGTGCACCACCGCGAGGAAGGAGGCGTTCGAAGCGGCCACCAGACGTCCGGTGAGCTCCAGTTCGCCGGACAGGTCGACCGGGTCCAGCGCCGGGTGGGAGCTGCTCGTGGTCAGTTCGACACCCGATTCAGAACAGGGGCCGGCGATAGCCGTTGGCCCGTGGACAGATGTGGCCCTCCGGTTCGAGGGGCTGCAGGCAGAACGGGCACGGTGGCCGCCCCGCCGCGACCAGCGCCTCCGCACGGGCGACGAACTCGCGGGCGTCGTCGGCGGTGATGCTGATGATGAAGACCTCGTTCGCCCCCACCCCGGCGGAGGCCCGCTCGTCCTCGGCCTCGTCGTCGCCGACCAGGTCCTCGACGGCCTCCGGAGTTGCCTCGGAGGTGGAGAACAGCTCGATCACGACCCGTTCCTCACTGCTCTCCCAGGCCAGGGTCATGTCACCGACCCGGAACTCCTCGGTGATCGGGGCGTCCAACGGTTCGGTGTCGCGGGCCTGCCCCGGAGGATCGGGGACCGGGTCGGTGGTCATCCCGCGCAGCGTGACCTCGTTGAGGATCGTGGTCAGGTGCTCGGCCAGCACGGAGACCTGTTGCTTCTCGCAACCGACGCTGGTGATCCGGTTGCCTTCGCGGGCCTGCAGGAAGAAGGCGCGATCGCCCGGTTCGCCCACGGTGCCGGCGACGAACCGATCCGGGGAGTCATAACGATGGACCAGCATGCCCCCAGCCTAACGGTGTCAGTCGGCGCTCCCCAGTCCTCCGCCCACCTGCGGGCCGCGCGGACGTCGACGCCGCCCCCGCTTCGTCGGGGTGAGCATGGCGGTGAGATCACCGGCGGTGGTGTTCATGCAGGCCACGTGGGGGCGGTGCTGACCCAGCCGGATCACGCTGATCGAGGCGGGGTCGACCAGGATCCGCTGGAAGCTGTCGAGGTGCATCCCCAGGGCCCCGGCCAGGATCGCCTTGATGACGTCGCCGTGCGACACCGCCACCCAGACCGCGTCCGGGCCGTGCTCGGCGCCGATCGTCCGGTCGAGGTCGTGGATCGTCTGTTGGGCCCGTGCCGCCATCTCCAGCAGTGATTCGCCACCGGGGAACCGGGCGGCACTGGGTTGGTCCTGGACGGTCGTCCACAGCGGATCCTTGGCCAACTCCTTCAGCGGCCGACCGGTCCATTCGCCGTAGCCGCACTCGACCAGGCCACGGTCGGTGTCGAGGTCGAGCCTCGGGTGCTCGGCGAGCACGGCGGCCGCGGTCTGGCGACAGCGCTGCAACGGGGAGCTGACCACGGCAGCCAGCGGGGAGCCGGCCAGGCGCTGCGCCGCAGTGGCGGCCTGCTCCAGCCCACGATCGTCGAGGCCCACCCCGGCGCTGCGTCCGGCCAGCACCCCGGTGGCATTGGCCCGGGTCCGGCCATGGCGCAACAGCACGACGGTGGTCATGGACCCCGAGCCTACGCTGCTGGGGTGAGCGCACCACTGATCCGACCGGCTGTCCTGGCCGATGCCGATGCGATCGCGACCTGCCACGTCCGGGGGTGGCAACAGGGCCTGGCCGGGGTCGTGGACCAGGCCTACCTGGATCAGTTGTCGGTGACGGCCTCGGCCGAGCGGTGGCGCAGCGGTCTGGCCGACGCCGAGCACGGCGTGCTGGTGGCGGTCGTCGACGACCACGTGGCCGGCTTCACCAGGGCCGGCCCGACCCCCGATCCCCGCCCGGACAGTCGCGGCGTCGTCGAGGACCCGGTGCCCGGCGAGTTGCGTGAGCTCTACGTCGACCCGGCCCACTGGGGCACGGCCGTGGCCGATCAGCTCCACGGTGCCGCCGTCGCGGCCCTCACCGCCCGGTTCAGCACGGCCGTGCTCTGGGTGGTGCGGGGCAATGTCCGCGCGGAGCGGTTCTACCGGCGTCGCGGCTGGCGCGCCGACGGTTGGCAACGCAGCGAGCGCGACGGATCGGCCAGCTGGACCGAGGTCCGTCTGCGCGGCAGCCTCACAGGCTCGGGTACCCCCCGTGGAGATGGATGAGCGGACTCGGATCGTCCGGGTGGAAGGCGACCGGCTCGGCGAGGCGGGCACGCACCAGGGTGGACCAGCCGACATCGGGCTGGCGCTCGACCACCTCGACGGCAACGGTCGCGACCGCATCGACCAGCGCGGGGCCGTACGGCCGTTCCTCCCACTGACCGACGGTGAACGGGCCGCCGGGGGCCGGCGCGAGTCCGGCGAACACCTCGGCAACGTCGCGAGCCGTCGCGGGCAGCAGGCTCACCGTGGCGCGCGGATCGGACTCCAGGGCCTCGGCCAGCTCGGAGTCCGGGTCGAGCAGGGCCAGCACCTCCCCCGGCTCACCGTCGGCGAAGACCATCGACGAGACCGTCAACCCGACCGGTTTGTTGCGACTGGCGACCGTCCCCGACGGCGAGGTCCACACCGCGACCCCACTGGGCCAGCGGCCCCGGAGCCGACGCAGCTCACGACGGCTGCCGGGCGGATCGGCGAACGGGTGGTCGGCGTGGATCGTCATGGCACCAGTGTGGTCCATCGGCAGCGGTTGCCCCGGACCGCTAGGGTTTCCGACGGCCCCAGTACTCGGCTCGCACGGATTCGGCTCGTACGGCGGTGGGGTTCCGACGACGAGAGGACGCACCGACCGTGGGATGGCTCGAAGCCCTGATCCTGGGCATCATCCAGGGACTCACCGAGTTCCTCCCGATCTCGTCCAGTGCCCATGTCTCGATCGCCGGTCAGCTGATCTTCGGCCGCGACCCCGGGGCCGCCTTCACCGCGATGTGCCAGTTGGGCACGGAGGCCGCCGTGCTGGTCTACTTCCGCCGCGACATCGGCCGGATCATCGCGACCTGGTGCAAGTCGCTGGTGGGCCGGGCGCCCCGTGACAGCCCCGACGCCCGGATGGGCTGGTTGGTGATCATCGGCTCGTTGCCGATCGTCGTGCTGGGGCTGATCTTCCAGGACGCCATCGAGACCAACCTGCGCAACCTGTGGATCACGGTGGCGATGTTGGCCGGCTTCGCCGTGGTGATCTGGGTGGTCGACCGGATGGCCCGCAACGAACGCAGCCTTGACCAGCTCACCTGGTCGCACGGGGTCGGCTACGGCCTGGCGCAGGCCCTGGCCCTGGTCCCGGGGGTGTCGCGCTCGGGCGGCACGATCGCCGCCGGTCTCGCGATGGGCTACCGCCGCGAGGAGGCCGCCCGCTACTCGTTCCTGCTGGCCATACCGGCCGTCGTCGGCTCAGGGGCCTACCAGCTGCTCAAGGTGGTCCGTGACGAGGGCGCCGCCGCACCGTGGGGTCCGGTCGCGCTGGCCACGGTGGTCGCCTTCGCGATCGCCATCGGGATCATCCACTGGCTGTTGCGGTACGTGTCCACCCACAACTTCACGCCCTTCGTGATCTATCGCCTGGTGCTGGCCGCCGTGGTGGCCGTGCTGCTCCTCACCCAGGTGATCCCGGCGGTCCCGGCCGGTCCCTGAGGGACTGACGGGTCACGAGGACCGGTGGGCCGTGGCCACGGCCTCCAGCATCGCCAGCTTGTCGTCCAGGGTGCGTCCGTACGGGACGACCGCGCAGGTCGTCACCCCGGCCTCGGCCAAGCGCGACAGGCCCTCGGCGATCCGCGGCACCGGCCCGAGCAGTGAGGTCTGGTCGATGAACTCGTACGGGACCGCCGCCATCGCGTCGCGGTGCTGCTTGGCCAGGAACAGGTCCTGGACCTCGGCAGCGGCGTCGCCGTAGCCCATCCGTACCGCCAGTTGGTGGTAGAAGTTCTGGTCGCGGCTGCCCATCCCGCCCACGTAGAGGGCGGCATAGGAGCGGATCGGATCGGCACAGGCGACCGGGTCGTCACCGACCATCACCGGGACGCTGGCCATCACCTCGAAGCCGGCCAGGTCCTTGCCGGCGGCTGCGCGACCGGCCCGGACGTGCGACAGCTGCTCGGCGGCGAAGTCGGGGGCGAGGAAGACCGCGAGCCAGCCGTCGGCGACCTCACCGGCCAGCTCCAGGTTCTTGGGCCCGACCGCGGCGATCAGGATCGGCAGGTCGCGACGATGACCGTCGATGGTCAGCTTGAGTGCCTTGCCGGGCCCGTCGGGCAGTGGCAGCACATGGTGGCGCCCCTCGTACGCGAGAGTGCGTCCGGCCAGGGCCTCGCGGACCACCTCGACGTACTCCCGGGTCCGTGACAGCGGACGGGCGAAACGGACACCGTGCCAGCCCTCGGAGACCTGCGGGCCGGAGACCCCCAGACCGAGCCGGAACCGGCCGCCGCTGAGCAGGTCGAGACTGGCAGCGGTCATCGCGGTCATGGCCGGGGTGCGCCCGGGGATCTGCATGACCGCCGAGCCCAGCCCGATCGTCGAGGTCTGTCCGGCCAGCCAGGCCAGCACCGTCGGCGAGTCGGAGCCGTACGCCTCGGCCGCCCAGACCGAGTGGTAGCCGAGCTCCTCGGCCCGGCGGGTGAGCGCGAGTTGACCGGCCGGATCCTGTGAGCCGACGAGGTAGCCGAGGTTCAGTGCGAGCTCCATGGTCGGAGCCTACTCGTTGGTAACCCCCTCGTGGCCGGGTCGGTGAATCCGATGGGCGGCGGTCGTCGGTTCGCCGGTAGGGTCGGTTCCCATGAAGATGCGCCACGTCGGAGCCAGCGGCCTCCAGGTGTCCCGTCTCGGTCTGGGCACCTTGTCCTGGGGCCGCGACGTCACCGCCGCTCGGGCCCGTGAACTGTTGAGCACCTTCGTGGCCGCCGGCGGCACCCTGGTCGACACGGCAGCGGCGTACGGAGCCGGCGACGCCGAGCGCATCATCGGCACCCTCCTCGACACCGTCGTCGCCCGCGAAGAGCTCGTGATCGCCACCAAGGCAGGCTTCCGGGTCGATCGGGGGCGCCGTGTCGTCGACACGTCACGTGGTGGGCTGTTGCGTGACCTCGAGGCCTCCCTCGACCGGCTGGGCACCGACTACGTCGACCTGTGGCAGGTCCACGCCTGGGGGTCGACCCCCCTCGAGGAGACGCTGTCGGCGCTGGACCACGCGGTCAGCCAGGGGATGGCCCGCTATGTGGGGATCTGCAACTTCGTCGGCTGGCAGACCGCCCGCGCCGCCACCTGGCAGCAGGCGGTCCCGGGACGGATCCCGCTGACCAGCATCCAGGTCGAGTACTCCCTGCTGGCCCGAAGGGCGGAGCTGGAGGTGTTGCCGGCCGCACGTGAGGTCTCGTTGGGCCTGCTGCCGTGGTCACCGCTGGGCCGTGGGGTGCTGACCGGCAAGTACCGCAACGGGATCCCGCGGGACTCCCGTGGGGCGGCCGACCACTTCGCCTGGTTCGTCGAGCCCTATCTGGAGGGCCGCTCGCCGCAGGTCGTCGAGGCAGTCGCCCACGCCGCCACCGGGCTGGGCCTCACCCCGGCCCAGGTCGCGCTGCTGTGGGTCCGCGACGCCCCAGGGGTGAGTTCGCCGCTCCTGGGTGCTCGAACGGTGCCGCAACTCGAGGAATGTCTTGCGGTCGAAGGAAAGAAGCTTCCCCTGGAGATTGCCACCGCGCTGGACGACGTCAGTGGTGGCCCACTGGCGAGCCGGGCCACCACTGACTGATCCGCTGAACTACTCCGCCGACGGCTCAGGCCGGCCAGACCACGGCCACGGCTGGCCGCGGGACCGAGGTGCCACCGTCGGGCCAGTGACTCGACGGCTCGGTCGCGGTCGAACCGCTGCTCTCGCCGGGGTGCTGCACGCAGACCATCACCCGCTCGTCGGTGATGTACGGGCCACAGGTCTCGGCGCCGGTCGGCACGGTGAGGAACTGCTGCACGTGACCGCGCTCCTCGCCCTCCAACGGCACCAGGAACAGCCCGTCATGGTTGCCCAGTGCATTGCCGTCGGTCGAGATCCACAGATTGCCGTGCTCGTCGAACGCGACATTGTCGGGGCAGGAGATGGGCGACACCTGGGACTTGTCGAAGCCGGCGAACCAGGTCGACGCATCCTCGGGATCTCCGCACAGCAAGAGGATCGACCAAGTGAAGATCTCCGCGGTCGGATCGTTGCCGAGCTCGGTGAGTTCGATGACATGGCCGTGCTTGTTGTTGCTGCGCGGGTTCGCCTCGTCGACCTGCTCGTCCGTACGGGCGGTGTTGTTGGTGCAGGCCATGTAGACCTTGCCGGTCGTCGGACTAGGCTCCACGTCCTCGGGACGGTCCATCCTGGTCGGCTCCATCAGGTCGGCCGCCAGCCGAGTGTGGATCAGCACCTCGGCGACCGACATGCCCGGCACGTAGGAACGACGATCGGTGGTCAGGGGGATCCACATGCCCACGCCGTCGAAGAGGTCATCGCTGGGCAGTTGTCCCGATCCGTCGATCTGACCGCTCGGTGAGTCACCGGCAAACTTGGCGACATAGAGCGTGCCGCGATCCAGCAGGCGTTGGTTGTGCCGCCGCGCACCAGCCGAGTCACCGGGGACGATCCGCTCCCGGGACACGAACTTGTACAGGTAGTCGAAGCGCTCGTCGTCGCCGGAGTAGACAACGACCCGGCCGTCCTCGGCCACGATGGCGTTGGCCGCCTCGTGCTTGAACCGACCGAGCATGGTGCGCTTCTGCGGGGTCGAGGCCGGGTCATTGGGGTCAATCTCGACGACCCATCCGAACCGGTTGATCTCGTTGGGCTCGACGGCCAGGTCGAACCGGTCGTCGAAGTCCTCCCACCGCCGTCCGGTCGCGCCCGAGCCCACGCCGTAACGGGCCAGGGCGGCCGCGGCCCTCGGATCGGTGACGGCCGACGCATTGGCGAAGTACTGGTTGAAGTTCTCCTCCGCGGTCAACCAGGTCCCCCACGGAGTCATCCCACCGGCACAGTTGTTCAGGGTGCCGAGGACCGTGGTCCCGGTCGGATCAGCCGAGGTGCGCAGCCACGGGTGGCCAGCGGCCGGACCGGTGATGGCGAACTCGCTGCCGACATGGAAGCGGCGGTTCAGTTCGTGGTCCAGGACCGGGGTGAGCCGCCCCGTCCCTTCCTCGGGCTCGGTCGCCACGACGGTCAGGCCGTGCGCGGCCCACGCGATCTCCACCTGTTCCCGGGTCGGGTTGGCCTCGTCATAACCGGGGAACATCAGGATCTCGTCGGTGTACTCGTGGTTGACGCACAGCACCTGCTCACCCCCGGGGATCTCGTACACCCCGAGGAAGTCGCAGTTGTAGCCGAACTGGCGCTGCTGGGCGGCCACGGACTGGTTCTCCAGGTCGAAGCTGGGGGTGTCACTGAACAGCGGGTCACCCCAGGCGATGACGACGTCCTGGTCGTAGCCGTCCGGAACGGTGACCCGGTCCTCGGTGTTCGGCGCGACCGGGGTGAACCGGTGCCCGACTCGACCGGTCTGCTTGTCGCCACCCCGGCCGTCGCCCTTGCCGCGGCCACCGCCGGGGCCCCTGCCTCCGCCTGGTGTTGCCGCAGCGAACTGAGCGCCTCCGACCGCTGCCGCTCCGGCAGCGCCGAGGACGACTCCGGCCCGCAGCAGACCGCGCCGAGAGACGGCTCGGGCGACGATGTCGGAGAAGCTCGCGGACTCGGTCCGATTGGGGACGGGATGGAAACAGGCGTTGCCGCACTTGTACTGGCAGGTCAGCGAGGACCGCTTGGCGTGGCCGGACACCAACGGCAACAGCCTGCGGGCATGCTCGGATCGTTCAGTCATGGGACTTCCTTCGTGTCGTGGTCGGGTCACAGACACGACGAAGTCAATGCGGGCCAGATGGCCAGCCAGCCCCCGTACGGGTGAACGTCAGTCAAACAGCTGAGGGCCTGCACCAGCGGCGGTGTTCATCGACGCCGCCCGATTGTTGACCTTGATCACCTTGCGTCGGATCCACACCTCCCGGGTGCCGTCGCGATGACGACGCAGGCGCATCAGTTCCCAGCCGCCGTACTCGGCATGGTCGGTGAGCAACTTGCGGACCGCCCCGCGCGGCATCTCCCGGCTGAGACGAACCTTCGCCGTCTCATAGGTGACGGCGCGGCGCAGGTCGGCCATGGGTCAGGCCTGTTGCAGGAACCGGTCGAGGACACGGGCACCGAACTCGAGCGATTCGGTGGGAACTCGCTCATCGACGCCGTGGAACATGCCGACGAAGTCGAGCTCGGGTGGCAGCCGCAACGGCGCGAAGCCGAAGCTCTGGATGCCGAGCCGGTACCACGCCTTGGCATCGGTGCCGCCGCTCATCAGGTACGGGACGGCGCGGGCCCCGGAGTCCTCGGCCAGCAGGCAGGACTGCATCGCCTCGGTCAGGGCGCCGGCGAACTCGGTCTCGACCGGGGGGTTCTCCACGGCGTACTCCCAGCGCACCTTCGGACCGATCAGCTCGGTGATCGTGTCGAGGAACTCCTGCTCGTAGCCGGGGATGGTGCGCCCGTCGATCGCGGCCCGGGCCTGACCGGGGATGACGTTGTGCTTGTAGCCGGCCTCGAGCATCGTCGGGTTGGCGCTGTTGGCCATGGTCGCGCCCACCATGCGCGCGATGCTTCCCAGCCGGGACAGGGTTTGCTCGGCATCGTCGAGGTCGAACTCGATGTCGAAGGCCTCGGCGACCGCGTCCAGGAACTGCTGCTGGGCCGGTGCGATCCGGTACGGCCACCGGTGCTGCCCGATGCGGGCCACGGCGGCCGACAGCTCGGTCACCGCATTGTCGTCGTTGCGCATCGATCCGTGCCCGGCGGTGCCGTCGGCGATCAGGTTCAGCCAGGCCATCCCCTTCTCGGCGGTCTGGACCAGGTAGAGCCGCAGGTCGTCGCGGACGGTCAACGAGAAACCGCCGACCTCGCCGATCGCCTCGGTGCAGCCCTCGAACAGCTCGGGGTGGTTCTGCACCAGCCAGGTGGCGCCGAGCACCGAGCCGGCCTCCTCGTCAGCGGTGAAGGCCAGGCGGATCGGTCGGCGCGGGGCCCGACCGGCGCGGGCACGGGCGCGGACCACCGACAGCACCATGGCATCGAAGTCCTTCATGTCGACCGCACCGCGGCCCCAGACGCACCCGTCGCGGATCTCACCGGCGAAGGGGTCCACCTGCCAGTCATCGGCCTGGGCCGGCACAACGTCGAGGTGGCCGTGGATCAGCAGCGGCGGCAGGCTGGTGTCCACGCCCTCGGGGGCCCAATCGGCCACCAGGCTGGTCCGGCCCGGCTCCGACTCGAGCAGGGTCGAGCTGATCCCGACCTCGTCGAGTTGGGCGGCGACGTACTCGGCGGCCTTGCGCTCGCCGACCGCGTCCCCGTTGCCGCGGTTGGTGGTGTCGATCCGGATCAGGGAGGAGCAGGTCTGCACCACCTCGGCATCGGCTCCCGGGGTGATCTCGTCCTGGGAGGCAGTGATCTGGGCGGCTCGGTCCGGGTCGTACGCGGTCATGGCACCATCCTCACACACCGGTTCGCCTCAACCCGGTGGTGGTTGCTATAGTTCTGCGGGTTGCGCGGCGAGGCGCACATCCACACCGGTCCGGGTGGCGGAATTGGTAGACGCGCTAGCTTGAGGTGCTAGTGCCCGTTTTAGGGCATGGGGGTTCAAGTCCCCCCTCGGACACACATCACTGACATCATCGGACCATGTCCGACACCCATGTGAGCCCGCGTGAGTCCTCGCCGGCACCAGCCCCCGTCACCCCTCGGTTCCGCGGAGTCATCCCTCCGGTGGTGACACCCTTCCGTCCCAGCGGTGCGATCGACCATGGCGCGCTGGCCGCCCTGGTGGAGCACCTGATCGGCGCCGGCGTGGACGGGGTGTTCGCCCTCGGCTCCTCGGGCGAGGCAGCCTACCTGAGCGACACCCACCGCGAAGCCGTCCTGACCACCGTCGTCGGCACCGTCGGGGGTCGGGTCCCGGTGTTGGCCGGTTGCCTGGAGGCCACCGCGCCCCGGGTGAGTGACCAGGCCCGGATCGCGGCCCGGGTCGGCGCCGATGCGCTGGTCGCCACGGCACCGTTCTACGCGATGAACGACGAGGCCGAGATCGCCGACCACTTCCGTCGGATCCGTTCCGCGGTGGAGCTGCCGCTGTTCGCCTACGACATCCCGCTACGGGTCCGGGTCAAGCTCGGCGCCGAGATGTTGGTGGGTCTGGGCCGCGAGGGTGTCCTGACCGGGGTGAAGGACTCCTCCGGTGACGAGGCCGGCTTCCGCATGCTCGTGCTGGCCAACCGCGAGGCCGGCTCACCGCTGAGCGTGTTCACCGGGCAGGAGGTCGTCTGCGACGCAGCCCTCATGGTGGGCGCGGACGGCCTGGTCCCCGGTCTGGCCAATGTCGACGCCGAGGGCTACGTACGGCTGTGGCGCGCCGCCGGTCAGCAGGACTGGCAGGCCGCCCGCTCGGAGCAGGAACGCCTGGCCGACCTGATGCGGATCGCCCGGGTGGCGGGCCACCGCAGCGTCGATGCGCGCGGCATCGGCGCCTTCAAGGCGGCGATGGCCCACCTCGGCCTGCTGCCCTCGGCGACCATGGCCGATCCGGTGCAGCAGCTCACCGAGGACGAGGCCGCCGGGGTTCGTGCGATCGTCGACCGGAGCCGACGACCCGACGTCACTCCTTGACCGAGCCCAGCAGGACGCCGTGGCGGAAGTACTTCTGGATGAACGGATAGACCAGGATCATCGGCAGCGCGGTGAGCACCACCGCGGCCATCCGATAGGTCACCGTCGGCACCACGGCGTCGGCCTCGACCGGGGCGTCACTGGAGACCTCGGTCATCAGGTCCCGCAACACCACCTGCAGTGGCTGCAGGCTCGCATCGCGGACGTAGAGGACGGCGGACATGAAGGTGTTCCACTGACCCACCGCATAGAACAGTCCGATCGTCATCAGCACCGGCAGCGACAACGGGAGCACGATCTGCACCAGGATCCGCCACTCCCCCAGCCCGTCGACCCTGGCCGCCTCGAACAACGAGCTCGGGATCCCTTCGAAGAAGGTCTTGAGGATCAACACGTTGAACACACTGACGGTGGTCGGGATGATCATCGCCCAGACGGTGTTGAGCAGCCCGGTTCCCTGCACCACGAGGAAGGTCGGGATGATGCCGGCGTTGAACAGCGTGGTCAGG
>DVLP01000201.1 GCA_018715445.1 Candidatus Avipropionibacterium avicola
GGCCAACCTGGCCGGTGCCTGCACGCAGTACGAATCGGTGAGCAGCTCGCGCAGCTCGTCCCAGTCGGTGGCCTCGTCCAGCACGATGCCGACCGCGTTGGACGACCAGCCGGCCCGGAAGTAGGGGTGGCCGAGATGCTCGAAGGCCATCACCTCGTCGGGTTCGGCGCGGAACATGATCCGGTACAGCTGGTCCTCGCCCCCGAAGACATGCGCCACGGTGGCCTGGCCGACCCGCCACCGCACCCCCGTCCAGGCATCCTCGCTGTGGCACTCGGGGAAGGCGTCGAGGATGGCCGCCAGACGGCGGACGGTCTCGGTGGGGACATCGGGGCGTTCGGACACAGGTGCAAGCCTGACAGAAGCCTGTGACACCGAAGCCGTGACCACGACTTGGGGCCGGGGCCGACCCTCCGCTAGAGTGGTCAGCTGGCTGACTTCGATGGTCGGCCGATGCATTTACGCCCTCCTGCCACGGGGCCGTCCCGTGGCCGCAACAGACCAGAGGAGGTGGAGTTGCGTATGCGCAAGTACGAAGTCATGGTGATCCTGGATTCCGACGTCGACGACCGCCAGGTGCAGCCCACGATCGATGGACACCTGAAGACCGTCACCGACGAAGGCGGAACGATCGACAACATTGACGTCTGGGGACGTCGTCGGTTCGCCTACGAGATCAACAAGAAGCCCGAAGGCATCTACGCGGTGATCGACCTGACCTGCGAGCCCGCCACGGTCAAGGAACTCGAGCGCCTGATGGCGATCAACGAGAAGGTCGTGCGCACCAAGGTGCTGCGTCCCGGCAAGTGACCGCCTGAACCGTCTCGGGACCGCATGTCGGACCCGTACGGTTTGATGGTCGCCAGAGGCAAACCCAACTCACAGGGGAGACAGACATGGCAGGCGAGACACCCATCACCGTGATCGGCAACCTGACGGCCGATCCCGAACTGCGCTTCACCCAGTCCGGTGCGGCCGTGGCGAACTTCACCGTCGCCTCGACCCCGCGGACCTTCGATCGCCAGACCAATGAGTGGCGTGACGGTGACGCGATGTTCCTCGGCTGCTCGGTCTGGCGTCAGGCCGCTGAGAACGTGGCCGAGTCGCTCCAGAAGGGCATGCGCGTCATCGTCCAGGGCCGGCTCAAGTCACGGTCCTACGAGACCCGTGAGGGCGAGCGTCGCACGGTCTTCGAGATCGACGTCGACGAGGTCGGTCCCGCCCTGCGCTATGCCACCGCCAAGGTCACCAAGACCGGCGGCGGGGGCGGCGGAGGCTACTCCGGTGGGCAGGGCTCCGGCGGAGGCAACGGTGGCGGCTACTCCGGTGGGGGTGGCGGCGGCCAGAGCCGCGGCGGCGATGACCCGTGGGGTGGCGGTGGCTCCGGTGGCGGTGGCAACCGCGGCGGAGGCAACGATCCCTGGGCGACCCCGCAGAACGACGATCCGCCCTTCTGATCCGTCGTTCTGACCAACAACTGAACAGACACCAAGCACACAAAGGCACATTCCGACGTACGTCGGGCTTCTGGAAGGAGCACCACAATGGCCGCTGCACCCAATCGCAAGCCGAAGAAGAAGATCGCACCGACCAAGACCACCCGGGTGGGCGAGGTCAACTACAAGGACGTCACGCTCCTGCGCAAGTTCATCTCCGAGCGCGGCAAGATCCGCGCGCGTCGGGTCACCGGACTGTCGGTCCAGGACCAGCGCAAGGTCGCCATGGCGATCAAGAACGCCCGCGAGATGGCGCTGCTCCCGTACGCGTCGACCGCACGCTGAGAAGAAGGCAGGAGACATCCATGAAACTCATCCTGACTGCTGAGGTCCCCAAGCTGGGCCTGGCCGGCGACATCGTCGAGGTCAAGGACGGCTACGGCCGCAACTACCTGCTTCCCCAGGGCTACGCCATCGTGTGGACCAAGGGCGGCGAGTCGCAGATCGAGGGCATCAAGCGCAGCCGTGACGCCCGCGAGATCCGCGACCTGGACCACGCCAAGGAGGTCCGCGACCAGATCGAGGGCCTGCAGGTGCAGCTCCCGGTCCGCTCCGGCGAGAACGGCACGCTCTTCGGTGCCGTCACCCCCGCGCTGATCGCGTCCGCGATCCGCAAGGCCGGTGGCCCCAGCGTTGACAAGCGCAGCGTCGAGGTCGCCAAGCCGATCAAGTCGCTGGGCAACCACACCGTCGGTGTGAAGCTCCACGAGGCCGTGACCGCGCACTTCTCCCTCGGAGTCGTCGCCGAGGAGGCCTGAGCCTCCCGGGTCGTCACGACCCACTGAACCGACCACAGGCCCGTCCGGATCCGTCCGGGCGGGCCTGTGGCGTTGTCTGACCGAACTCACAGGTTGCGCACAGGACTCCCTCAGCCACCCCACAGGGGGGCGGTGTGGCATGGACCCACATCGAACGAGAAGGAGTCCTGCCCATGTCACCGATCCTGTTGGTCGCTGATCTGGTCGCGATGGCGATCCTGGTCCTGGCCACCTACCTGCCCCGCCACGGCCGTCGCGACCTGATGGTGGCCTTCGGGGTGGTCAACGTCGCCGTTCTGGCGGTCGCGATCGCCCTGTCGACCAGTGCGGCGGCGGCCGGGTTGGGCCTCGGCCTGTTCGGCGTGCTGTCGATCATCCGGCTCCGTTCGGAGGAACTGACCCAACGTGACGTCGCGTACTACTTCGCCTCCTTGGCGCTCGGCCTGATCGCCGGGATCGGTGCCGACACGGTGATCAGCATCGGGTTGATGCTGGCGATCGTCACGGTGCTGTTCATCGGGGACCACCCGCGGCTGGCCCGTCGGACGATCACCAGTCAGCTCGTGCTGGACCGGGTCCACACCGATCCGGCCGACCTGCGGGCGCGGGTCGGTGAACTGGTGCCGGGCTCGCTCATCGACGTCACCGTCACCAAGCTCGACCTGGTCAACGACACCACCTGGGTGACGGTACGGGCCGTGCAGGACGCGCCGCGTCGTGACCGGACGATGACCGAGGTCGCGGCCGTACCCCAGGAACGGCAAGCCGTCCGATGACCACCACCGCAGCACAGCCGGCCTGGGCCGAGCGACTGACCGGCATCGACCTCACCGAGCTCGTCGACCGGGCCCCGTTGATGACCCGGGTCGACCGCAAGTACCTCATCGACGCGGCCTGCCTGCCGCCGATCGTCGACGCACTGGCCGCTGATCCCGACAGCCGTACCCGAGTCCTCGAGATCGAGGGCCGACGGACCTTCTCGTACCGCTCGTCCTACCTCGACACACCCCGACTGACCACCTGGTACGCCGCGGCACGAGGCCGGCGCCGCCGGTTCAAGGCTCGGGTCCGCGACTACTGCGACACCGGGCAGCGCTGGCTCGAGGTCAAGACCCGTGGTCCGCGAGGGACCAGCGTGAAGCGTCGCATCGCCGTGGTCGGCCAGCAGGAGCGGCTGGGCCCGGAGCAGACCCGGTTCGTGGCCGAGGTGTTGGCCACCGAGCGGATCGACCCGGCACTGGCCGACGAGCTGCAGCCCAGTCTGGTCACCACCTACCGACGCACCACCCTGCACCACCACGACGCCGTCCGCGAGTGCCGGATCACGCTCGACTCCGACCTCGGCTTCACCTCCCCAGCCGGGGTGACCCGGTCGGCGCCGGGGCTGGTCGTCGTCGAGGTGAAGGCCGGTCCGAGCCCGATGCCGGTCGAGCACCTGTTGTGGCGGCACGGGCACCGCCCCATCACCACCAGCAAGTACGGCGTCGGGATGGTCTGGACCCATCCCGAGCTGCCGGCCCTGAAATGGCGCCGGGCACTCGCCCGTCATCGTTGCGCCGCCACCCCCACCTCCCAAGGAGCACCGTCATGACCACCCATCCGTTCCGTCCCTGGCGCCGTCGACTGGTCGCCGGACTGGCCGCCATGGCCCTGACCGTTGGCATCGTCGGCTGCAGTGTGCCCGGCACCAGCGACCCTGCCGGCGGCGAGCCGGCGACCACCGGTGCAGCCGCGGTCTCGACTGCGACCGGCTTCTCCGACAATGTCGAGAGCCATGCCGATGCCGACGACGCCGACTACGACCAGGCCGAGGCGACCACGATCGACCTGGCCGACGGATCGACCAGCGTCAGTGGGCAGGACGAGGACGGCGTGGAGGTCGACGGTGACCACGTCCTGATCTCGGCGCCCGGCACCTACGTCGTGAGCGGCATCCTGACCGACGGGCAACTGGAGATCGACAGCGAGGCCGACGGCAAGGTCCGGATCGTGATGGCCGATGCGAGCCTCACCTCCACCACCGGGTCACCGTTCGTGGTCACCGAGGCCGACGAGGTCGTCCTCGTGCTGGCCGACGGCACCGTCAACGACCTGACCGACGGCACCGGCTATGACGATGACGCCGACGACGCCCCGAACGCCGCCCTCTTCTCGATGGCCGACCTGACCATCGGTGGCACCGGCGAACTCCACGTCACTGGCAACACCAATGACGGGATCGCCACCAAGGACGGCCTGGCGATCCTGTCCGGGACCGTCACCGTCACTGCCGTCGACGACGGGATCCGTGGCAAGGACTACGTCGACGTCACCGGCGGCACGGTCACCGTCGAGGCCGAGGACGACGCCATCAAGTCCGACAACGAGGACGACGACACCGTCGGCTGGGTCCGGATCAGTGACGGCACCGTGACGATCACCGCCGGGGACGACGGGATCCACGCCGAGGGCGACCTGGAGATCGCCGGCGGCACCGTGACCGTCGCCGAGTCGGTCGAAGGACTGGAAGGGGTCACCGTCACCGTCTCCGGCGGCGTGGTCGACATCACCAGCTCCGACGACGGTCTGAACGCGACGGCCGGCTCGACCACCGACGAATCCGGTGACGAGTCGGGTCGTGGGGCCGGGCCCGGTGGCGGTGGTGGCGGCATGGCCAATGACGGCTCAGTGCTCACCATCTGTGGTGGTGAGCTGACCGTCGATGCCGAGGGTGACGGGCTCGACTCCAACGGCAACCTCATCGTCACCGGCGGCGTGACTGTGATCAACGGTCCGACGAGCAACGGCAACGGGGCGCTGGACGCCAACGGCACGATCACCGTCGACGGCGGCACACTGGTCGCCAGCGGCAGCTCCGGGATGGCCGAGTCGCCGGCGGCCGGTGAGGCCGGCTGGTTGGCGGTGGCGTTCGACTCCACCCTCGAGGCGGGCACCACCGTGGTCGTCCTCGACGGTGACACCGTGATCGGCAGCTTCACCTCGACCAAGGCCGCCGACTCGTTGGTGCTCTCGGTCGACGGCATCACCGAGGGCCAGACCTACACCATCGCGACGATCTCGGACGACCGTACGGCCGGTTGGGCCGACGGTGGCAGCGCCGACGGCACGACCACCCTCACCGAGGTGACCGCCGGTGAGGCCATCGCCGGCGGTATGGGAGGTGGCCCCGGCGGTGGTGGCCCCGGCGGTGATCGCCAGCCACGCTGACCACGCCCGCCGAGCCCGTACTCCACGCACGCCGAGCCCGTCGAGGCGCCACCCCACGCCCGCCGAGACTGCTCTCCACGCCCGCCGAGCTCGTCGAGGCGCCACCCCAACGCCCGCCGAGCTCGTCGAGGTGTGTCGCTTCCCGGCCCACGGTGCCACCATGGAGACATGAGCGAACTTCACTGTCCGGCCCGGTTCGTGGTCTTCTCCGATGCCGACGCACCGGAGGTCGTCGATGCCCTCGGCCGTGAGCACATCGCCCTGGCCGTCACCGGCCAGGTGGATCCGCGGCTGACCGACGCCGCCACCGTGCCCGAGGCCCTCGCCGACCTCGCGGACCGCTACCGGGGCGAATGCGTCTCGGTCCAGTTGGCCCCCGAGGTCCGCAACAGCCTGGACGACACCACCCCACCGCCCGCCGACCAGCAGATCACCCTGCTCCCCTGATCGGATCCACGTACTCTGCGCTGATCCACGCCCGCTGCAGCGTGCGTCGATGAGCACGAAGGGCGTGGATCATGTTGGGGGAGGCGCGCAACCCCGCGGTCAGACGGGGAGTTGGTTGGGGTGGGGCTTGTCGCCGACCGACTCCTGGTGGCGGCGCAGCCGCGCGATGAGCTCCTGGCGGACCTCGGCGTAGGCGGGGTCGTGGAAGACATTGGTGAGCTCGTGGGGATCGGCCTCGAGATCGTACAGCTCCCACTCCGGGGGGAAGGTCTTGGTCGAGGTGCCCGGCAGACCCAACCCGTCGTTGTAGAAGTAGATGATCTTGTAACGCTCGGTGCGCAGCCCGTAGTGGGCCAGGGTGGCGTGCTCGGTCTCGTCGTTCTGCCAGTACCGGTAGTACGCCTCGCCCTCCTCGGGGTCGACGGCCTCGCCGGTCAGCTGGGGCCAGAAGCTCTCACCCTGCATCCGTTCGTGCGGCTCGACCCCGGCCGCCTCGAGCAAGGTCTTGGCGAAGTCGACATTGGTGACGATCTTGCGTACGGGCTCGGTGCTGGCCGGGATTCGTGAGGGACAGCTGACCAGGAAGGGCATCCGCAGCGATTCCTCGTACATGAACCGCTTGTCGAACCAGCCGTGGTCGCCGAGGAAGAAGCCCTGGTCCGACACGTAGCTCAGCACGGTGTCGTCGAACTGGTCGTGCTCGTCGAGCCAGTCGATCAGCCGCCCCACGTTGTCGTCGACCGAGGCGACACAGGCCAGGTAGTCCTCGAGGTAGCGGCGGTACTTCCACTTCGCCAACTCCACATGGTCCAACCCGGGCGGGGGAGTCTGCTTCAGGTCCCGTTCGGTGAGGTCGTCGGCCACCCGCATCAACGCTCGCTGGGCCGCGCTGCTGCGGGTCGCGTAGTCGTCGAAGAAGGTCTCCGGCAGCGGGATCTCTGCGTCGGCGTACATCCCGGCATGCTTCTCGTCCGGCTCCCAAGGACGGTGCGGGGCCTTGTGGTGCACCAACAGGCAGTACGGCTGGTCCTGCGGCAGGCTCTCCACCCACTCCAGGGCCATGTCGGTGATGATGTCGGTCGCGTAGCCCTGGACCTGCATCGGGCCGTCCTCGGTGAGGAACTTCGGATCGTGGTAGTCGCCCTGACCGGGCAGCACAGCCCAACGGTCGAAGTCGACCGGGCTGTGGCCGAGTCCTTCGCCGAGGTGCCACTTGCCGAAGATCGCCGTCGCGTAGCCGGCCTTCTTCAACTGGGAAACGAAAGTGGGCTGGTTGGACAGCATCGGCGTCGCCAGGGTGAAGACACCGTTCACGTGCGAGTGGGTGCCGGTGAGGATCGAGGCTCGGCTCGGCGTGCAGATCGAGTTCGTGACATAGCAACGGTCCATCCGCCGGCCCCGCTCGGCGATCTCGTCGAGCCGCGGGGTCTGGTTGACCCGAGAACCGTAGGCGCTGATCGAGTGGGCAGCGTGGTCATCAGTGAGGACCATGATGATGTTCGGGCGGCGGCGATCGGTCATGGGCTGACTGTACTGCTCACGCACCGGTGCGAAGCCAGCGGTCACCCACCGCGCGGACCCCCAGCGTCACCAGTCGCGCCACCATGAACCCGGTGTAGGCGATCCACAACCAGACCAGGCCTGCAGCGCCCATCCCGCCGGCGAAGTGGTGCACCGCCCACGCCAGGACGAGGTAACTCCCGGTTGCGATCATCCCGGCCAGCGCCAGGTAGCGGGCATCGCCGGCACCGATCAGCACACCGTCGAGGACGAAGACTGCCGCGCTGACCGGCGTGACCACCGCGACCACCAGCAACACGTGGCCGAGCAACTCCTGGACGGCCGGGTCAGGGCTGAAGAAGCCGGCATAGACGGGGTGGGTGAGCCAGACCAGCACGCCGAAGCCGACCCCGGCGACGACACCCCACCACAACATCCGCTTGGTCAGCAGGCGGGTGACGGTGACATCGCCGGCGCCGAGGTAGCGCCCGATGATGGCCTGGGCGGCGATCGCCACCGCATCGAGCATCATCGCCAACATCATCCACAACGCGTTGGTGATCTGATGGGCTGCAATGGCAATGGTGCCGAAGCCGGTCGCCAGCACCGTCGTGGTGGTGACGGCGATCTGCAGGCTCAGGGTCCGCAGCACCAGCCAGCCACCCTGACGCGCGTTCGCCAGCACCCCGGAACGCGTCGGACGCAGCGGTACGCCCTCGCGTCGCGCCTTCACCGTGACGATCGTGGCGAGCAGCAGCCCGCCACTGACCTGGGCGATCGCCGAGCCGATGCCGGCGCCCATGATGCCGAGGCTGGTCCCGTGCACCAGGCTGATCGTGAGGATCGCGTTGGCGACATTGATCCCGATCGCCACCCACAAGGGTGTGCGGGTGTCCTGCAGCCCGCGCAGCACCCCGGTCGAGGCCAACATCATCAACAGCCCGAACAGTCCCAGCGCGGCAAACCGCAGGTATCGCACCGACTCGTCCGCGACCTCGGGGGCCGGGCCGTACAACCCGACCAGGAACGGCGCCGCCAGGCTCATCCCGACCGCGAGGACGACTCCGAGCCCTGCGCCCAGCACGATCCCGTCCAGGCCGCTGCGCAGTGCCCGGTCACGATGACCGGCCCCCAACTGACGTGCGACGGTGGCGGTCGTGCCGTAGGCGAGGAAGATGCACAGCCCGACCGGGATCCCGAGCAGGTTGGCGGCGATCCCGAGCCCGGCCAGCGAGACCGTCGACAGGTGCCCGACCACAGCGGCGTCGACCATCACCATCGCCGGCTCGGCGACCAGGGTCGCGAAGGCCGGGATGGCCAGCGCGAGGACCTCTCGGGTCAACCCGCGCGGCGTCTCGGTCCGGGACGTGGCAGTGGGCACCGCCCCATTGTCTCCGCCCGTCCCCCGAGCTCGTCGAGGGGCTACCGCAGCGCCGCGTTGTCCAGCACCGGCAGGGCCCGGCGCGCCTGCCCGACCAGGTCGTGGTCCAGGTCGACCACCAGCAGCTCCGGTCCGGCTCCGGCCTCAGCGACGATCCGGCCGAGCGGGTCGACGACCATCGAGTGACCCACCCCCAGGGGCGCGGTCCCGACCTGCTCGCCCTGCGGCTCGGCCTGGTCACAGGCGATCACCCAGCAGGTGGTGTCGAGCGCCCGGGCGGTGGACAGGGTGCGCCACTGCTCCAGCTTGCCCGCACCGGCACCCCAGGACGCCGAGACCAGCAGCAGCTCGGCCCCGGCGTCGGCATAGCCAGTGAAGAGCTCGCCGAAGCGCAGGTCATAACAGATCGCGACCCCGGTCGGCCACGTGCCGAGGGTGAGCTGCAGGGTCTGGGTGCCCGGACTGACGGTGTCGGACTCACGGTGCCCGAACGCATCGAAGAGGTGGATCTTGTGGTAGCGGTGGTGCGCGGTCCCGTCGGTCAGCAGCAAGGTGTTGCGGACCTTGGCACTCCTGCCCCCCGAGCCCGTCGAGGGGTCCTCAGCGCGGGTGAACATCCCGACCGCGACGGTGAGCTGGTGGCGTCGGGCGATCGCCGCGACCTCGGCAGCCCAGGGCCCGTCGGTCTCCTCAGCGGTCGTTGCCGGATCGGCGGCGAACCAGGCCATGGTCGCCTCCGGGAAGACGACCAGGCTCGCCCCGGCCTCGGCGGCACGGGCGGTCCACTCCTCGACCAGGGCGAGATTGTCCTCGGGCCGTGGCCCGCTGGTCAGCTGGGCGAGGGCGACACGCATGGCTCACCTCCGGTGGTGGGCGGCTACTTCCACTGGGTCGCGACGATGAAGGAGATGGCCATCAGGCCCATCCCGATCAGGATGTTCCAGTTGCCGAGCTGCATCATGAACGACAGCACGGCCGAGGCTTCGGGGTAGTAGGACACGATGTAGTAGACGATCAGCCACAGCGCACCCAGCACGAAGGCTGCGACGAAGGTGGGGGCAACCCACCGGCGGCTGGCGGGGCTGCGGCGCGCCGGTGTGTCGCTGCGCCGCTTGCTCGCCACGCCGCGTCGCTCGGCGGTGGTACGGCGCCGGGTGGTGTCCCGGCTGGAGCCCTTGTCGCCCGAGTCCTTCGCATCCGAGTCCTTCGACCCGGACTTCTTGGAGTCGGTGCCCTTCGATCCGGACGCCTTGGAGTCCGAGCCCTTCTTCCTGCCGGCGGGCGCGTCGTCCTTGGCCGCCGCCTTGTCGGCGCGGCGCTCGGCGGCCTCGGCCCGTCGTTCGGCGCGACGGCGCTCCGCCGCGGTGGGGGCAGT
>DVLP01000202.1 GCA_018715445.1 Candidatus Avipropionibacterium avicola
GAGGTCGAGGTCGACACCCATGTCACCGCGCTGCTGCAGCACCGCGACGGTGCCCTGACGACCCTGGTCGTCAGCTTCGACGTCCAGGCGAGTCGGCTGCCGCTGATCGAGGTGTACGGCACCGCCGGCACCCTGGCCGTCCCCGACCCGAACCAGTTCGATGCCACCGTCGCGGTGGCCCACCGACGCGGCGAGGACTTCACTCCACTCGAGCCCTCCGCCGGTCATGCCGGCACCGGTCGTGGGATCGGGCTGGCCGACATGGTCCGGGCGCTGCGCGCCGGCACCGCGCACCGCCAGGACGTCGCACTGGGACTGCACGTCCACGAGGTGATGGAGGCCGTGCTGACCTCGAGCGCCGACGGCTCGCCGGTCCGGGTGAGCGCTGGCTGCGAGCGACCCGAGCCCGTACCGTACGAGGCACACCCCGCCTGACACGACTGCTTCGGATCGGAAAGGACCAGACGATGTCCACTGCCCGGGTCGCGATGATCGGCCATGCCTTCATGGGTGCTGCCCATTCGCAGGCGTGGCGCAACGTCCACCGTTTCTTCGATGTCGGACTCACCCCGCAGATGAGCGTCCTGGTGGGCCGTGACGCCACCAGGACGGCCGAGGCCGGCGAGACCCTCGGGTGGCAGCGCACCGCCACCGACTGGCGTGAGGTGGTCACCAGCGACGAGGTCGACATCGTCGACATCTGCACCCCGGGCGACACCCACGCCGAGATCGCCCTGGCCGCGCTGGCGGCCGGCAAGCACGTGCTGTGCGAGAAGCCGTTGGCCAACACGGTGGCCGAGGCGGACCTGATGGCCGAGGCCGCGCAGCGGGCCGCGCACGACGGCGTACGGTCCATGGTCGGTTTCACCTACCGCCGGGTGCCGGCGGTCAGCCTGATGCGCGAGATGATCGCCGAGGGAGCGGTCGGCACGATCCGTCACATCCGTGGCACCTACCTCCAGGACTGGTTGGTCGATCCCGCTTCACCCCTGGTGTGGCGGCTTCAGGCCGACAAGGCCGGGTCCGGCGCCCTGGGCGACATCGGCGCCCACATCCTCGACCTGGCCCAGTTCACCACCGGTCAACGGATCACCGGAGTCGCCGCCCAGACCGAGACCTTCGTGACCGAGCGTCCGTTGCCCGACGACCCGAGCCGTAGCGGAGCGGTCACCGTCGACGACGCCATGGTCGCTCTGGCCCGGACCGACGGCGGCGCGCTGTGCACCTTCGAGGCGACCCGGTTCGCCACCGGTCGGCGCAACCGGATCGGCCTAGAGGTCAACGGCTCGCACGGCAGCCTGGCCTTCAACTTCGAAGACATGAACGTCCTCGAGCACTACGACCCCTCCGACGGTGACCGGTCCGGGTTCCGCCGGATCCAGGTGACCGAGCCGACCCATCCCTACGTCGCGGCCTGGTGGCCGCCGGGACACGGCCTCGGCTACGAGCACGGCTTCGTCCACCAGGCCCGGGACTTCCTCACCGCGATCGCCGAGGGGTCCGACCCGACCCCCAGCTTCACCGACGGTGCGCAGATCCAGCACCTGCTGGGTGCGATCGAGCAGAGCGCGGGGCAGCAGGCGAGCTGGACGTCCCTGCCGTGACACGCCTGCCGTGACACCGCGTGGCCGTCCTAGAGTGAACCCGTGACGACCCACCTGATCAGCGGCGGCCCGATCGCCCTTCCGACCGGCATTGTCGACGACCACACCGTCATCATCACCGACGACACGATCGAAGCGGTGGTGCCGGCCCACGATCCACGAGCCGTCGACGCCGCCGATCGGGCGGGGGCGACGACCCATGACCTGGGCGGGCAGTTGTTGACCCCCGGGCTGATCGACCTGCACATCCACGGCGGCTTCGGCGCCGGTTTCGAGGATGCCGAGCGCGCCGGCACGGCCCTCGAGGGCCTGCTCGGCCAGGGCGTGACGAGCGTGATGACCAGCCTCGCCTCGGCACCGATCGACACGATGCTCGCCACCAGCCACGCGCTGGTGGAGCAGTCCGGACGGCCCGGGCAGTCGCGGGTGCTCGGGGTGCACCTGGAGGGCCCCTACATCGCGGTCGACCAGTGTGGCGCCCACGACCCCCAGTTCCTCCGGTCACCGGACCAGCGCTCGATCGATCGGATCGCCGAGCTGGCCGGCACCGTCACGATGGTCACCCTGGCGCCCGAACTGGACAACGCCCTGGCCGCGACGAAGGCCTGGGCCGATGCCGGGATCATCGTTGCCGCCGGCCACAGCTCGGCCCACGCCGAGGACCTGGATCCCTGTGTGGACGCAGGTCTGAGCCATGCCACCCATCTGTGGAGTGGGATGGGCACCACGATCCGGCGGGGGCCGTACCGGGTGCCGGGCCTGCTCGAGGAGTCGCTGGCCTCGTCCACGCTGACCTGTGAGGTGATCGCCGACGGTCGCCACCTGCCCCCGCAGCTGCTGGAGGTGGCCCGACGCTGCGTGGGTGATCGGCTGATCGCGGTCTCCGACGGCACGATCGGGATCGGCCTTCCCGAGGGCACCCGCTACCAGCTGTCAACCATCGAGGCGGTCGTCGACGACGGCGTCGGCAAGGTGGTCGGCCAGGACGCGTTCGCCGGCTCGACCACTGCGCTGTCGTCGATGCTGGCCCACCTGCACCGGGACCTGGGCTGGCCACTGGAGGACGTGCTGGCGATGATGACGTCGCGTCCCGCGGCGATCGCCGGACGTGCCGACAGCCTGGGCTCGGTCGCGGCCGGTCACCTCGCCGACCTGGTGGTCTGGGACAGCGCCCTGGCCCCGGTGGCGACCATGCAGGCCGGACGTTGGGTCGGTGCGGCAGCCCACTGACGCTGCGGTCTCGCCTCCCGGCACTGCTGTTTCGTCAAGCGAACCTTGGATCTAGGCTGGGTCCATGACCACAGACTCGGCCCCACTCCCGACCCACTACGACCGGTTGACCCGCGCCCAGGTGGGCGAGATCGCCGGTGAGGCCGTCCTGGTGATCCCGGTCGGCGCCACCGAGCAGCACGGCCCCAACTTGCCATTGGCCACCGACCACGCGATCTGCGAGGCGCTGGTCACCCAGGCGGTCGACACCGGAGACTTCGCCCGGCCGGTGGTGGTCGCCCCGACGTTGGCGTACGGGCACTCGGAGCACCACCTCGCCTTTGCGGCGGCCTCGTTGCGGCCGGCCACCTTCCTGGCGGTGCTCAACGACCTGATCCGCTCGGCGGTCATCTCGGGCTTTCGTCGCGTGATGATCGTCAACGGCCACGGCGGCAATGCCGAGCTGATCCGGCTGGCCGTCACCGAGGCCAGCAATGAACATGACGGGGTGTTCGCCGCCCTCTCCTACTGGGATGCGGTGACCGAGGTCCCGGGCGGCAAGTACGGCGTCTTCCCCGGCCACGCAGGCAAGTACGAGGCCTCGCTGCTGATGAACGTGCGCCCCGACCTGCTCGACCCGACCACCGAGTTCACCGCCGGTGAGCCCCGGGGCCAGATGCAGTCCCAGATCGGGATCGGTGGGCGCGCCCTGGTGCTGCGCACCGACGACTGGTCGGCCACCGGTGGATGGACCGACGACCCGGCAGGGTCCTCGGCCGAGGACGGCGAACCGTACCGAACCGCGATTGTGGCCGGCCTGCAGGACCGGATCACCGCCTTCTGCGCCATTCCGATCAGCTGAGCGGTCCGATCAGCTGAGCGGTCTGACCACCTGAGACGGTCAGCGCACCCCGCGCACGCGGAACTGCACGCTGATCCGCGGACCGACCGGACGTGTCGTCTTGGGGACGCAGTGCTCCCAGGTGCGTTGGGCCGATCCGCCCATCACCAGCACGTCGCCGTGGCCGAGGGTGAACGAGTGGGTGCACCCGCTGCCCCCACGGGGGCGCAGTTGGAGCTTGCGGTCGGCCCCGAGTGAACAGATCGCCACCATGGTGTCGTCGGTGCGGCCCCGCCCGATGGTGTCGCCGTGCCAGGCGACCGAGTCCCGGCCGTCGCGGTAGAAGCACAGGCCGGCCGTGACGAACGACTCCCCGAGCTCGGGCCCGTAGTGCTGATTGAGCCGCTCCATCGCCTGGAGCAGCAGTGGATGCGGCAGCGGCTCCCCCTCGGCCACGAAGGACAGCAACCGCGGCACATCGACGACCCGGTCGTACATCTGGCGGCGCTCCGCGTGCCAGTCCACCTCGGTGACCAGGGTGGTGAACAGGTCCTCGCCGATCAGCCACGCCGGCCGCAGGTCCACCCAGGCGCCCCGGGTGAGGGGGACACGGGTCACCTGGTCGCCGTACGGCGGCAGCTCGGCATCGCCGGCCACCTCCAGCAGACTC
This sequence comes from Candidatus Avipropionibacterium avicola, assembly GCA_018715445.1. Lineage (GTDB taxonomy): Bacteria > Actinomycetota > Actinomycetes > Propionibacteriales > Propionibacteriaceae > Avipropionibacterium > Avipropionibacterium avicola. The sequence goes on from DVLP01000202.1 coordinate 4,325, forward strand.
GCCTGGTACTCCACCATGGGACCACCCTAGCCTTGTTTACGAACACCTGTTCGAGGCTCGCCGGGACGTCCACCCAA
>DVLP01000203.1 GCA_018715445.1 Candidatus Avipropionibacterium avicola
ACGCCCGCCCTTCTTGACCACGATCTCGACCACGGCCGAGTGCAGCGAGTCCGACTTGTAGATCGGAGCGGTGCAGCCCTCGACGTAGTGCACGTAGGCATCCTCGTCGACGATGATCAGGGTCCGCTCGAACTGGCCCATGTTCTCGGTGTTGATCCGGAAGTAGGCCTGCAGCGGGATCTCGACGTGGACGCCCTTCGGCACGTAGATGAACGAGCCACCGGACCAGACCGCGGTGTTCAACGCGGCGAACTTGTTGTCACCGGTCGGGATGACGGTGCCGAAGTACTCCTCGAAGAGCTCGGGGTGCTCGCGCAGCGCGGTGTCGGTGTCGAGGAAGATGACGCCCTGGCGCTCCAGCTCCTCGTTGATCTTGTGGTAGACGACCTCCGACTCGTACTGGGCCGCGACACCGGCCACCAGTCGAGCCTTCTCGGCCTCGGGGATGCCCAGCTTGTCGTAGGTGTTCTTGATGTCCTCGGGCAGGTCCTCCCAGGACTGGGCCTGCTGCTCGGTCGAGCGCACGAAGTACTTGATGTTGTCGAAGTCGATCTCGTCGAGCTCGGCGCCCCAGGTCGGCATCGGCTTGCGCTGGAACAGCTTCAGTCCCTTGAGGCGACGCTGCAACATCCAGTCGGACTCGCTCTTGGCCCCGGAGATGTGGCGGACGACGTCCTCGTTCAAACCACGCTGGGCGGCTGCCCCGGCGGCATCGGAGTCGGCCCAGCCCCACTGGTAGCGCCCGAGGGCCTCCAGATGCTCCTCCTGGGTCGGGACCTGGGGTGTCACGGGAGCCTGCGGCTCAGTGCTGGTCATGGTCAGCCTCCTGCTGGGTTGGGTCGTTCTCCGAGGTCGGGGTCTCGGGCCGGCTGAGGATCAGCTCGGCCCGACTCGGGTCGGGCACATGGGTGGTACAGACACCGTCGCCGTGGGCGATGGTGGCGAGTCGCTGGACGTGGACTCCGAGCAGACGGGCGAAGGCCTCGGTCTCCGCCTCGCACAACTCGGGGAACTGCTCGGCCACATTGGCCACCGGACAGTGGTGCTGGCAGACCTGCACCCCGGCGACCGCCGGTCGGGTCGAGGCGACATAACCGCTCTCGGACAGGGCCGTGGCCAGCGCTTCGGCCGGATCGCGATCCGGGTTCTGCGCCAAGAGTTCACGATACCGCCGTTCGAGCGCGGCCACGCGACTGTCCGCCAGTTGCCGTACGGCATCACCGCCCTCACGCTCGGCGAGGAAGGACAGTGCCTGCAGGGCCAGTTGGTCGTAGGCTTGCGGGAAGCTGGCGCGGCCACGGTCGGTGAGCGCGAAGACCTTGGCCGGGCGGCCGCGTCCGCGGGCACCGTAGACGCGTTGGTCCCGCGCCTCGATCTGACCGTCCTCGGTGAGGGCGCTCAGGTGGCGCCGGATCCCGGCCGGCGTCAGCTGCAGGCGCTCGGCGAGCTCGGCAGCGGTCGAGGGTCCGTGCTGCATGATCGACTCCTGCACCCGCCGGCGCGTCGAGGCATCCTCGGATGCCAGTTGAGTCTCCATGCTTTTCACAACGTCGATGTTTGCTTAATCATTCCCGCGGGACAAGCAAGGGGTCCCTAAGTGGGACAACTCACCCCGGCGACCACCCGGCAGGCGGTCCCGCCGACCTGCGACATAGACTCCGGGCCGTGACCACCACTGCCCCGGCGCTCGACGCCCAGGGCGTGACCATCCGGCTCGGGGACCGCACAGTGCTGGACCGGGTCGACCTCCACGTCCTCCCCGGTCAGGTGACCGCCCTGCTTGGCCCGAACGGCGCCGGCAAGACCACCCTGATCCGGTGCTGCACCGGCTTGTTGACCCCGTCCTCGGGTCGCATCGTCATCTGTGGCACCACACCGACCCGGGCCTGTGCCGAGGGTCGCGTCGGCCTGATGCCCCAGGCGACGGGGGCCTGGTCACAGATCACCGCCGCCGAACTGCTCGCCCACCTGGCCAGCCTCCACACCGAGCCGCTGGACCTCGAACCGCTGGTCGAGCTGTTGGACCTCACCGCACACCTGCGCACCCCGTACCGGCGACTCTCGGGTGGCCAGCAACAGGCGGTCAACCTGCTCGGCGCGATCGTCGGACGCCCCGAACTGGTCGTCCTCGACGAACCGACCGCCGGCATGGACCCGAGGGCCCGACGCACCACCTGGGAGCTGGTCGGCGCACTCGCCCAGGCAGGCACCGCCGTCCTGCTCACCACCCATGACATGGCCGAGGCCCAGTCGCTCGGCGACCGGGTCGCGATCATCCATCACGGCCGGGTCCGCGTCGACAGCACCGTCGCCGAGCTCACCGACTCCGGCCGGTCACTGGAGGAGGTCTTCCTCGAGGCCACCGAAGGACGGTCATGAGTCGCATCACCGAGCTGGACCTCTCACCGCACCCGACCGCCACGCCGCCCGGGCGCGCCGCCCTGCGTCAGGGTCTGGTCGAGGCCGGGCTCCAACTGCGCAACGGCGAACAACTCCTGCTCTCGTTGCTGATCCCGGTCGCTGCCCTGATGCTGGGTCGCTTCGCCCTGCCCCAGCTGATCGACTTCGCCGAGTTGGCGCCCTCGGTGCTGGCCCTGGCGTTGTGGAGCAGCGGGTTCACCGCGGTCGCGATCGCCACCGGTTTCGAACGGCGCTACGGCGTGCTGGAGCGATTGGCGAGCACTCCCCTGCAACGCCGCGGCCTGGTGCTGGGCAAGGTGATCGGTGTCGGCCTGATCGCGACCTGCCAACTGGTCATGCTCGCCGTCCTGGCGCTGGTGCTCGGCTGGCGTCCGGTCGGCGGCGCCGCCCCGGCCGTGGCCACCCTGCTCACCAGCGTGACGGCGATGGCTGCCTTCGTCGCCGCTGCGCTGCTGCTGGCCGGTCGTCTGCGCGCCGAGATCACCCTGGCCTGGGCGAACGTGGCCCACCTGGCGCTGGCCCTGGGCGGCGGGATCCTGGTCCCGCTCGCCGCACTGCCGGGGCCGCTGGCCACGGTCGTGGCCTTCCTGCCCACCGGCGCCCTCGGCGAGGCCTGGCGTCAGCTCTCCACCGGCGCCGGGGCCGGGCTCGTCATCTGGGCCCCACTGGTGGTCACGGCCGTCTGGGCCGCTGTCCTGATCGGTCTGGCCACCAAGGGGTTCCGATGGATGTCCTGAAGCTCTTCCGCACCGATCGCGCCCTGCGGGGCTGGGCGATCGCGAGCTTGGTGGCCAACATCGCGATCGTGGTGACCGGCGGCACGGTACGGCTGACCGGGTCCGGCCTGGGCTGCCCGACCTGGCCGCAGTGCACCGAGGCCTCCTACCTGCCCCACGGCGAGCTCGGCATCCACGGTGCCATCGAGTTCGGCAACCGCCTGATGACCTTCGTGCTCAGCGGGGTCGCCATCCTGACGGCCGTCTCGGCCTTCTCACTGCGCGACCGCCACCGCCCCCGCGGGGGTCTGGCCCGACTGGGGATCCTGTTGGCGATCGGCGTACCCGTGATGGCGATCGGCCTGGTCATCATGGTCTCGAGCGAGTACCACCCGCTCGCGGTGTGCGGGGTGGCCGCCGTGTTCGTGGCGCTGGTGGTGGTCTCGATCCTGATCACCCGCACGCCCCGCGTCCTCGACCCCGAGAGCCGCCGCCACGAGAGCGCGCGGGGACTCGCCCTGCTGCTGGCGCTGGGCATCCCGGCCCAGGCGATCATCGGTGGGTTCACCGTGATGAGCCAGCTCAACCCATGGGTGGTCTCCGGTCACCTGTTGGTGACCTTCGTCCTGATCGCCATGGCGATGTGGCTGATCCATGTGATCACCCCGGAGCCGCGGCCGTCGACCTCACAACTGGGCTGGGTGCTGGGGCGCGTGCTGGCGGTCATGATGGCCGTCTCGGTGTGGCTCGGCACGGTGGTGACCGGCTCCGGCCCGCACTCCGGTGACGAGACCGCGCGACGGACCGGGCTCGACCCGGCGCTGATGAGCCACGTCCACGCGTGGGCGGTCTACGGGATGATCGGCCTGACCGTGCTCACCCTGGTGCTCACCCGCAAGCGCGCCGTGGCACTGCTGCTGGCCGGCCAGCTCGCCCAAGGGGCAATCGGGTTGTACCAGTACTGGAACGGACTGCCGATCGTCGCGGTGCTGCTGCACATGCTCGGCTCGGCGCTGTTGGTGGCGGCGGCCGCGCACCTGGTGTGGCACACGGACCGACCGCGACCCACCGCCGAGTGACCCGGACCGCACCGCCACCACTCCGGCCACCATCACCGCGCCACCGAGCAACTGGACCGCGACCAGCGACTCCCCGGTGAGCAGCCAGGCGAAGGCGACCGCGGCCACCACTTCGGCCAGGCCGATGAAGCTGGCGAGCTGGGCGCCCAGGCGTCGGGCGGCGAGCAGCCCGGAGCCGTACGCGAGGATGGTCGACAGCCCGATCAGGCCGGCCACCGGCACCCACCAGGCCACGGTGGCCCCGGCCAGCAGCACCGGCTGGGTCGTCACCCGGATCGGCAGCACGCCGAGCAGGGCGGCCGCACCGATGCCGAGCGCGGCCACGGCGATCCCACCGGCGGTCATGGTGAGCGAGGAGACCCCCGCGACCGCCCGGGCCGAGATCAGGAAGTAGCCGGCATTGCACAGGGCGGCACCGATCGCCCAGGCCAGTCCGACCGGATCCAGCCGGGCCCCGGCCAGGTCGAGCACCAGGACCAGTCCGGCCATGGTGACCACGGTGCCGACCAGCACCCGCCAGTCCGGCCGACGACGTCCGCTCACCCAGGCCCACAGCACCAGCAGCACCGGCGCGGTGTTCTCGATCAGCAGTGCGACCGCGACCGACATGGTGTCCAGGGCCATGAAGTAGCACAACTGGGCCCCGGCCACTCCGAGCGCGCCGTACCCGATGATCGGCCAGGCGGCCGAGGGCAGGTGCCGCAGCTCGCGGCGCCCGATCAGCACCGCGGGCCCGACCAGGACCACGGCGGCGCCGACGATCCGCGCCGTGACGGCCGCACCCGGCGACCATCCGGCGTCCAACAACGCCTTGGCAAAGGCACCCGAGATCGCGAACGACAGGGCCGACAGCAGCGCCAACGCCGTGCCGAGGGCCGTCCCACCACGCCACTGCCCCGGTGCGATCCCGCGTACCATGAACCACCTCAACTCGAATCGTCAGCCTGTCGTGAACCAAGAGCTTGTCATGAGTCATATGATTGATGACTCATGACACTGATCCGAGGGTACGCCTCGGCCTGTTAGGAGTCAACGTGCCATTCACTCATGACACCGATGCATCGCTGGTGACGATGGCAGCGCTGGTCAACAGTGAGCTCGACGACACCCTGGAGACACCACAGGACCTCGACAGATTCGTGCTGGAGCAGGAGATCTCGGGCTCACGGACCCACGACGCGACCGAGCTGCGCCGGGTCCGCGCCCTGCGGCCGGTGGTGCGTCAGTTCTTCGGCGCCGAGGAGGGCCCCGCGGTCGAGCTGGTCAACACGATCCTGGTCGACCACCGCGCGCTGCCCCAGTTGGTGCGCCATGACCACTGGGACTGGCACCTGCACGCCGCGACCTCGGAATCGCCTCTGGCGGTCCGCCTGGCAGTGGAGGCGGCGATGGCCATGGTCGACGTGATCCGCAACGATGACTTGAGTCGCCTGGCCCACTGCGCCGCCGAAGACTGCCAAGGGGTCCTGGTGGACCTGTCACGCAACCGCTCGAAGCGGTACTGCGACCTGGGGTGCGGCAACCGGGCCGCCGTCGCGGCCTACCGCGAGCGCCAACGTCAGGCGAAGTGAGCCCGCCCGGACCCCTGGACGAGGCTCGTCAGCCGAAGATCAGCGGGTCGATCGCCACGGCCGCGAAGAGCAGGGCGATGTAGGAGTTCGACCAGTGGAACAGCCGCATCGGCTTGAGGGCGGCATCAGCCAGACCGGCGCGGGCACGACGCAGCAACAGCACGGCCTCGACCAAGAGCACGGCACCGGAGACACCGGCCACGATCGGGTAGAGCGGCCCGGTGTGGGCGATCGGCCACAGGGCGAGTGAGACCACGACCGTCACCACCGAGTAGACCAGCATCCGTACGGTCACACCGGAGGCCTCCATCACCACCGGCAGCATCGGCACCCCACCGCGGGCATAGTCCTCGCGATAGCGCAGGCCGAGCGCCCAGGTGTGCGGCGGGGTCCAG
>DVLP01000204.1 GCA_018715445.1 Candidatus Avipropionibacterium avicola
TGAACACCCCTCGACGGGCTCGGGGATCGGGGGCCGGAGGCTCGGGGAGCGGGTCAGGCGGTGTAGGTGGCGATCGAGATGGCGGTGTAGTGGCAGACGAAGGCCAGCACGGTGCAGAGGTGGAAGATCTCGTGGAAGCCGAACCAGGTCGGCGAGGGGTTCGGCTTCTTGGTGCCGTAGACCACTGCGCCGATGCTGTAGAGCAGCCCGCCGGCCACGATCAGGAAGAACACGGCCGGTCCGCCGTTGGCCCAGAACTGGTTCAGCCAGCCCAGGGCGGCCCAGCCCACGGCGAGGTAGAGCACGGTGTAGAGCGCCCGTGGTGCCGACAACCAGAACAGGCGGAAGAGCAGCCCCAGCACGGCAGCGCCCCAGACCAGGGAGAGCAGCACGACCCGGCCGGTGCCCTCGAGCAGCAGCAGCGCCAGCGGGGTGTAGGTCGCGGCGATGAAGACGAAGATGTTGGCGTGGTCCATGCGGCGCAGCACGGCATTGCCCCGGTCGCCCCAGGTGAAGCGGTGATAGATCCCCGAGGTCCCGAACAGCAGCACCGAGGCGACGAGGAAGACCGCACCGCCGAGCTTGCCCAGGGGGGTCGGCGCCACCGCGATCAGCACGATGCCGGCCGCCAGCGCCAGGGGTGTGGTGCAGGCGTGGAGCCACCCGCGCAGCTTCGGCTTCGCCTGTCGTACGGCTTCGCCCACGCCGTTGCGGGCAGCCTCGAGGCCTTCGGCGGCGGGATTGGGTCGGGATCGGTGCACGTTGGTGGCCATTCGGTCTCCTGGATGTCGAGCGGGAACCAACCTGAATCGGTTCCTACGCCAGCGTAAGTTACGTTGCCGTAGGTTTCAAGTGTTCGGTCGAGGCTTCCTGTCTGCCGGACGCCGACGGGACTACCCTTGGCTTCCATGGCGCAGAGACCGACATGGCGGGAGGTGCTGGACCGCTTCCATCCGGCCGGCCTGCTCTACTCCACCTACGAACACAGGGTGCTCGCCGAGATCAAGCCCGAGCAGCGACCGCGCCACGTCGCCGTGATGGCCGACGGCAACCGTCGTTGGGCCCGTGCCAATGCTCCCGGTGAGCCGCTCGAGGTCGGCTACCGCGCCGGCGCGCGACGTCTGGTCGAGTTCTGTGAGTGGTGCGACGAGGCCCAGATCCAGGTCGTCACCCTGTGGGTGCTGTCCACCGAGAACATCACCCGCGACGCCGCCGAGGTCGGCCCGCTGCTCGAGGTGATCGTCGACCTGGCCGACGAGCTCGCCGTGCACCGCGACTGGCAGGTCCACTGCGTCGGAGCCCTCGACCTGCTGCCCGACGGCGCGGCCGATCGGCTCCGGTCAGCCGCCGAGCGGACCGACGGCGAGACCGGGATGGTGGTCAACATCGCCGTCTCGTACGGCGGGCGCCAGGAGCTGCGCGATGCCGTACGGTCCCTGCTGGCCGAACATGCCGAACGCGGCACCAGCCTCACCGAGCTGGCCGACGAACTCGAGATCGAACACATCGCCAGCCACCTCTACACCGCCGGCCAGCCGGATCCCGACCTGGTGATCCGCACCTCGGGTGAGCAGCGCATCGGCGGATTCCTGCTGTGGCAGTCGGTGCACAGCGAGTTCTACTTCTGCGACGCCCTGTGGCCCGACTTCCGCAAGGTCGACTTCATCCGGGCCCTGCGCTCCTTCGCCCAGCGGGAGCGCCGCTACGGCCGGTGAGCGACCCGGCGCCGAAACCTGATGTTCACCTGGTTGGGCGGCGCGCCGCCACGCACCGGTGCGGTCCCGGTCGTACCGTCGAGTCACGAGCAGTGGGGAAGCTGTTCGTGCCGGACAGGTTCAAGGCCACACCAGGAGGCACGGCCCTTGAGACACTCTGGACCCGCGCGGACCCGGGGAGGCACCCGGAGCCGTAGGCCAGCACCAGGCCCAGGATCCGACCGGCCCGCTTGAACAAGGCGAGGCCGGGCGTGGGTGCCGTTCGGCCTCGGGCAAGGACAACTCCATGGCCGACGACCGACGCCGTACCCATGTCATCGACACCTCGGTACTGCTGAGTGACCCGTACGCACTGCGCCGCTTCGCCGAACACGACGTGGTGCTGCCGATCGTGGTGATCACCGAGCTGGAGGCGAAGCGCCACCATGCCGAGCTCGGCTACTTCGCCCGGTCCGCGTTGCGCCAGCTTGACGAGCTGCGGCTGCGCCACGGCAAGCTCGACGAGCCGATCGCCGTCAACGACGCGGGCGGCACCGTCCATGTCGAGCTCAACCACACCGATCCGACCGCCCTGCCGGAGGGCTTCCGGCTCGGGGACAACGATTCGCGGATCCTGGCGGTCGCGCTCAACTACCGCAAGGAGGGCCACGAGGTCGTCCTGGTCTCCAAGGACCTGCCGATGCGGGTCAAGGCCGCCTCAGTCGGGTTGGCGGCCGAGGAGTACCGCGCCGAGTTGGCCGTCGAGTCCGGCTGGACCGGGATGACCGAGCTCGACGTCACGCAGGAGACCGTCGACGAGCTCTACGAGCACGGGGTCGCCGATCACGATGCTGCTCGTGACCTGCCCTGCCACACCGGCGTCGTGCTGCTGGGGGCCGCGGGGACGGCTCTGGCGCGGGTCTCGCCCGGCAAACAGCTCCAACTGGTCCGTGGGGACCAGGACGTCTTCGGCCTGCACGGCCGCTCGGCCGAGCAGCGCATCGCCCTTGACCTGCTGATGGACTCCGAGGTGGGCATCGTCTCGCTCGGTGGTCGGGCCGGGACCGGCAAGTCCGCCCTGGCCCTGTGTGCCGGCCTGGAGTCGGTGATGGAGCGGCGCCAGCACTCCAAGGTGGTCGTGTTCCGGCCGCTGTACTCGGTCGGTGGTCAGGACCTCGGCTACCTGCCCGGCACCGAGGCCGAGAAGATGGGGCCCTGGGCCCAGGCCGTGCACGACACGCTCGGTGCGGTGACCTCGCCGGTCGTGATCGACGAGGTGCTCGACCGCGGCATGCTCGAGGTGCTGCCGCTGACCCACATCCGGGGCCGGTCGCTGCACGATGCCTTCGTGATCGTCGACGAGGCCCAGTCCCTGGAGCGCAATGTGCTGCTCACCGTGCTCAGCCGGATCGGGCAGAACTCGCGGGTGGTGCTGACCCACGACGTCGCCCAGCGCGACAACCTGCGGGTCGGGCGCCATGACGGGGTGGTGGCCGTGGTGGAGAAGCTCAAGGGCCACCCGCTGTTCGCCCACATCACCCTGAACCGGTCCGAACGCTCGCCGATCGCCGCCCTGGTCACCGAGATGTT
>DVLP01000205.1 GCA_018715445.1 Candidatus Avipropionibacterium avicola
GTGCACCTGATGCGCCACGGCGAGGTGCACAACCCTGGCGGAGTGTTGTACGGACGGCTGCCGGACTTCCACCTGTCCGACGTCGGCATCAAGATGGCCGAGCGGGGCGCCGAGTTCTTCGCCGACCGCGACCTGGTGCACCTGCGGTGCTCGCCGCTGGAGCGTGCCCAGGAGACCATGGCACCGATCGCGGCGCGCCACCCGGACCTCCAGGTGGTGACCGACGGTCGGGTGATCGAGGCGGGCAACGAGCTCGAGGGCAAGGTCTTCTCCGGCACCCGGTCGGCGCTCACCGACCCCCGCAACTGGTGGGCCCTGCGCAATCCGCTGCGCCCGAGTTGGGGCGAGCCCTACACCGAGATCGTCGAGCGGATGCGGTTGGCCGTCGCCGACGCCGCCCAAGCCGCCGAGGGGCACGAGGCGTTGATCGTGTCGCACCAGCTGCCGATCTGGATGGCCCGGATGGACGCCACCGGTGGGCGCCTGGTCCACGACCCGCGCAAGCGCGAGTGCACCCTGGCCAGCGTGACCTCCTTCACCGTTGTCGACGGTCGGATCACCACGGTCGACTACACCGAGCCGTCGGCCGACCTGCTGGCGCCCAAGGACGTCGCCAAGACGTTCGTCGCGGGAGCCTGATCCGTGCCCACGTCCACCCCACTGCTGGTCCGTACGGCCTTGGCCGCGGCCCTCGCGGTGGTCCTCGCGGTCTGTGCCGCCTGCAGTGGTGACCGCGACACCCCGGCCGGTTCCGGACTGGTCGCCGGGGAGCCGGGCCTGACCCGGATCGCGGTGGCCGACCGCACACCTGCCCCGGTCGCCTCCGGCACCGATCTGGACGGCAAGCCGTTGGCGAGCGACGACTTCGGGGACAAGGTCGTGGTGCTCAACGTGTGGGGTTCGTGGTGTGCGCCCTGTCGCAAGGAGGCCCCGGCCCTGGTCGAGGCGCAGCAGCAGACCGCCGATGTCGCCCAGTTCGTCGGGATCAACACCCGTGACCTCGACACCGGGCCGGCCCAGGCCTTCGTCCGGGCCTTCGAGCTGAACTATCCGAGCATCTTCGACCCGTCGGGAGCCGAGTTGCTCAAGTTCGAGGAGCTGCCGCCCGGGGCCATCCCGTCCACCCTGGTGATCGATGCCGAGGGTCGGATCGCCGCCCGGATCATCGGTACAACCACGACCGCGACCCTGGTCGGGCTGGTCCGCGATGTCGCCGCTGGCGAATGAGACGCGATGATCCCGTACGACATCGGCACCTGGGCCGGCGAGGCGGTGGCCTCGTCGATGATCATCGCGGTCCCGGTCGCGCTGCTGGCCGGGCTGGTGTCCTTCTTCTCCCCGTGCGTGGTGCCCCTGCTGCCCGGCTACCTGTCCTATGCGACCGGGCTGAGTGCCTCCGATGTCGTGCAGGGCAAGGGATCGCGGTGGCGGATGCTGCTCGGCTCGGTGCTCTTCGTCCTCGGCTTCGCGTTGGTCTTCGTGTCGATCTCCGCGGTGGCCGGTGGGATCGGACGCACCCTGCTGGAGTGGCGCGACCCGATCACCAGGATCCTCGGTGTGGTGGTGATCCTGGTCGGTCTGATCTTTGCCGGGTGGCTGCCGATCGGTCGCCGCGACCTGCGCCTGACCCGGATGCCGAAGGTCGGGATCGCGGCCGCCCCGCTGCTGGGAGTGGTCTTCGGCCTGGGCTGGACCCCGTGCATCGGCCCGACGCTGACGGTGGTGATCTCCCTGGCGTGGAACGAGGGCAGCGCGCTGCGCGGTGCGTTGCTGGCGTTCGTGTACGCCCTCGGTCTCGGTCTGCCCTTCGTCCTGGCGGCGGTGGCGTTCGCGAGGATGAGCCGGGTGGTGACCTGGTTCGAGCAGCGTCGGGCTGCGTTGCTGCGCATCGGTGGGATCACGATGATCGTGGTGGGGTTGTTGTTGGTGACCGGTCTGTGGGACTGGCTGATGGCGTGGCTGCGCAACCTGATCGCTGCCTTCACGCCGGTGATCTGAGCGGACTGAACTGATGGCACGTGACCTGACGAAGCGACGTCCTGCCCCGCTGCCGGCCCTGGGGCCGAAGGAGACGGCCCGCTACTGGTGGAACCAGCTGACCTCGATGCGCACCGCGCTGGCCCTGCTGTTCCTGTTGGCCGTGGCGGCCATCCCCGGCTCGATCGTGCCGCAGACCAGCATCAACCCGATCAAGGTGGAGCAGTTCATCCAGAACAATCCCGAGCTCGGCGAGTTCTACGCCAAGATCGGGATGTTCAACGTGTTCACCTCGCCGTGGTTCTCGGCGATCTACCTGCTGCTGTTCTGCTCACTGATCGGCTGCATCATCCCGCGGGTGGTGACCTACGCCAAGGCGGTGCGGGCCGAACCGGTCAGGACCCCGGCGCGACTGACCCGGATGAAGACCCATGCCGTCGCCCGGTCCGAGGACGGGGCCGAGGAGGTCCTCGAGCGGGCCCGGGGCTGGCTGCGCAAGCGCCGCTACCGGGTCGTGGTCCGCGACGGGGCGATCTCGGCCGAGCGTGGGTTCCTGCGTGAGGCCGGCAACCTGGTGTTCCACCTGAGCCTGATCATGGTGTTGATCGGAGTGGCGACCGGAGCTCTGTACGGCTACCGCGGTGGCGCGATCGTCGTGGTGGGGCAGGGATTTGCGAACGTGGCGACCCAGTACGACGACCTGTCGAGCGGTCCGGAGTTCACCACCAGCAACCTGCCACCGTTCCAGATGAGCGTCGACTCCTTCGACGCCCAGTTCGAGATGGGCCCGGTGCAGACCGGCGCGGCCCGGGTCTTCCGTGCCGAGGTGACCGTCATCGACCGGCCCGGTGCGCAGCCCCGTCACGAACGACTCGAGGTCAACCATCCGGTGAAGGTCGGCAGCACCCAGGTGCACCTGCTCGGCCACGGCTATGCCCCGGTGGTGACCGTGCGCGATGCCCAGGGCAATGTCGCCTGGTCCGGCCCGGTGGTCTTCCTGCCCCAGGACGGCAACTTCACCTCGGTCGGGGTGATCAAGGCCTTCGACGCCCGACCGGAGATGCTCGCCTTCCAGGGCCAGTTCGTCCCGACCGGTGACATCGAGAACCTCGGGCCGGTCTCCCAGTTCCCTGCCCTGGTACGGCCACAGCTCGCCCTGAACGGCTACCACGGCCCGCCCCGGGAGGAGACCGGGGTCCCCGAGAACGTCTACTCGTTGAACACCGACGGGCTGACCCAGTTCACCGACGGCGACGACCTGTGGCGGACCTCGCTGCGTCCGGGGGAGACCGCCGAGTTGCCCGACGGTCAGGGCTCGATCAGCTTCGACGGGGTGGAGCGCTGGGTCCAGTTGCAGATCAGCTCGACCCCGGGCCTGGGCGTCACCGGCGTCGCGATCTCGCTGGCGGTCATCGGGTTGTGCTTCTCGCTGTTCATCCGTCCCCGACGCCTGTGGGTGCGGACCATCGAGGACGGTGACGGCGTCCGGATCGAGGTGGCCGGCCTGGACCGCGCCGATGCCCGGGTCGGTCTGGACGAGGACGTGACGGCGCTGACCGAGGCCGCCGAGGGAAGGCTAGGCTCACCTGATGGGCCCGAGCGCCCTTCTCCGCAGGATCCGGAGTACCGTGATCCGGAGCCGAATGACGACTGATTGAGGTTGTGGGATGGAACAGCTGTCCGCTTGGTCGGACCTGGCGGTCATCACCGCCATGGTCCTGTTCATCGTGGCGTTGATCTGCCATGCCGCGGAGTGGGGTTTCGCCCGTACCGTGTCGTCACGGTCCGAGGGTCGCTCCCGGGTGCGTCGGACCAGCACCGCTGAGCGGCGCCAGCGCAGCTTGGCCACCGTCGGCGGCTCCGAGTCCGAGGTTGCCGGCACCGAGTCCGGTCCCGACGCCGAAGCCGATCCCGCAGCCGACCCCGTTGGCGACGAGGATCGCGGCGTGGCCGACGGTGCCGCCGAGCAGCTCTCGGCCCGCGAGCGGCGCATCGAGATGGCCGGACGCCTCGGGCTCAACATCAGCCTGATCGCCACCGCCTGCGTGGTCGCCGGTGTGGTGCTGCGCGGGATCGCCGCCCAGCGGTTCCCGTGGGGCAACATGTACGAGTTCACGATCTCGGCGGTCGCCTTCATCGCGATCGCGACCGTCGTGATGGGCTACAAGTTCTCGATGCGGTGGCTCGGCCTGCCTGTCGCCCTCATCCTCAGCCTCACCCTCGGTCTGGCCTACACGGCCCTGTACGTCGATGTCGCCCCGTTGGTGCCGGCGCTGACCTCACCGTGGTTCGTGATCCACATCGCCGGAGCGACGATCGCCGGCGCCGCCTTCAACCTGGGCGCCCTCGCCTCGATCCTGTACCTGATCCGCAGCCGCATGGAGCGCAAGGAGAAGGTGAGCGGCTACTTCACCCGGATGCCCTCGGCGGAGAAGCTGGACGCGATCGCGTACCGCCTGCATGCCTTCTCGTTCCCGCTGTGGACCTTTGCGGTCGCCGCCGGCGCCGTCTGGGCCCAGTCGGCCTGGGGTCGCTTCTGGGGTTGGGATCCCAAGGAGACCTGGGCGCTGGTGACCTGGGTGATCTACGCCTGCTACCTGCACGCACGGGTGACGGCCGGATGGAAGGGCAAGCGGGCCGCGATCATCGCGATCATCGGTGTCGCCTCGTTCTGGTTCAACTTCTACGGCGTGAACATCCTCTTCGACGGCCTGCACAGCTACTCCGGGCTCTGAGCCGCCACCCTGAGCGAGCCAACGGTCGAGCAACTCTGAGCGAGGGTCAGCGGTCGACGACCGGCCCGGTCGAGTCGCGGACGACCAAGGTGGTCGGGACCTCGATCGGATCCGGCACCGGACCCAACCCTGCCGAGGCGATCACGCTGAACAAGGTGTCGGCGGCCAGTGACCCGGCCTGCTCCAGGTCGGCGGCGATGGCTGACATCGCCGGGAAGGTCCGGGCGGCCACCGTGTCGTCGCAGCCGATCACCGAGATCTGGTCGGGTACGGCGATGCCGGCGGTGCCCAGTCCGGCGAGGATGCCCTGGCCGAGCACGTCGTCGAAGGCAATCACCGCGGTGGCCCGGGACTCCACGATGCGTGAGGTCAGGGCCAGCCCGGCCTCGTGCGTGGGTCGCTCGTTGTCCAGCACCACCACGTCGATGCCGATCGCATTGGCCGCTTCCTGGATGGCGGTGTGGCGCAGCGTGTTGGCCCAGGAGTCGGCCGGCCCGGGGGCGTAGGCGATCAACGAGTGCCCGTGCGTGGCGAGGTGGTCGACGGCCTGACGCATGCCACGGGCGGTGTCGACCACGACCTCGGCGACCCCGTCGAGGTGACGGTTCACCAGCACCATCGGGGTGTGGGCGGCCAGGGCCCGCAGCCCGGCATCGTCGGAGCGGGGTCCGGCCACGATCACGCCGTCGGCCTGGTGGGCCAGCTTGGCGATCAGGGTGATCTCCTTGCCGGCGGACTCGTCGGCGTCGCCGAGCAGCACCAGGGTGTCGGCGACGTCGCAGCGCTGCTCGATGCCGCGGATCAGCGGCGCGAAGAACGGGTTGGCGATGTCGGAGACGACCAGGGCGATGGTGCCGTGCAGTCCGGTCGACAGGGCACGGGCGCTGCGGTTCGGGACGTAGGCCAGCTCGGCAGCGATCCGCTGCACCTCGGCGACGGTCTCGGGCGAGAGCATGTCGGGGCGGCTGAAGGCGCGTGACACCGTCGAGGTCGACACTCCGGCGGCGGCGGCGATCTCCCGGATGGTGGCGTGCTTTCGGCTGGTCACTGGACCACTGTAAGCGTCCGGGCCACAGTCCACTAGGGTATCTGTGCAAACGATTGCCGCGCGTGGCGATCGGCAAGGAGGGCACCGTGACGACACCCACTGACGATCCGTTCCGCCCGCTCGGGGTGGGCATCATCGGACTCGGCTCGATCGGCAGGACCCATGCCGGCGCGATCGACGCCGTCGACGGACTCGAGGTCCGCGCCAGCGTCGGCGGCGAGGGCTGGGAGGGAGCCACCTCGTACGGCTCCGCCTCCGATCCCGATGCCGTGGCGCACCTGCTGGCCGATCCGCAGGTCGACGCGGTCGCGATCTGCTCGCCGAGCGGCCTGCACGCCGAGCACACCGTCGCCGCCCTCGAGGCCGGCAAGCACGTGCTGGTCGAGAAGCCGGTCGCCACCACGGTGGCCGATGCACGGCGCGTCGTCCGGGCCGCCGAGCAGGCCCACGCCGAGCACGGCGCGGTCGCCGGTGTGGTCTCCCAGCGACGCCTCGAGCCGCAACACGTCCACCTCAAGAAGCTGGTCGAGTCCGGTGAGCTGGGCAGGCCCCTGCTCGGGGAGGCCCTGGTCCGCTGGTTCCGCGACAAGGACTACTACGACTTCGCCGAGTGGCGTCGCCAGGCCCCCGGGGGTGGATCCCTGATGAACCAGGGGCTGCACTCGGTCGACCTGCTGCGTTGGCTGTTCGGTGAGGTCACCGAGGTCGCCGCGGTCAGTGACACCCTGGTCGCCGACATGGAGGCCGAGGACACTTCGGTGGCGGCCCTGCGGTTCGCCTCGGGCGCGCTCGGCTCGATCGTCACCTCGACCGCGACCCGCCCCGGGTTGCCGGCCGAGCTCAATCTGTACTTCGGCACCGGCACCGTCGCGATCCACCACACCGATGTCGCGCGGTGGGATGTCGACGCGCCGGCCCCGCCGCAGGCCGCCACCGTCGACAGCGGTGCCTCCTCCCCGATGATCGGGACCGAGGGGCACCAGACCCAGTGGTCGGACCTGCTGTTGGCCATCCGGACCGGCAGCGAGCCGATGGTCACCGTGGCCGACGGCGCTGCCACCGTCGCCCTGATCGAGGCCGTCTACGAATCTGCCCGCACCGGCCAGCGGGTCACCCCCGAGAGGATCTGACTGTGATCGACGTCGTCATCGCCGGTGTCCAGCACCCGCACTTCCGCTACTACCTCGACTCGGTCGCCGGGCGTGACGATGCCCGCATCGTCGGCTTCTCCGAGGCTGACAAGGCCACGCGCGAAGCCGTCGCGTCCGAGACCGGACTGCCGGCGTACGAGGACCACCAGTCGCTGATCGAGGCGACCTCGCCGACGGTTGTCGGGGTGGCGGCCGAGTTCGGCGCGCGGGGCCAGATCGTGCTCGACGCGCTCACCGCCGGCAGCCACGTGCTGGCCGACAAGCCTTTGTGCACGAGGCTCTCGGAGCTCGATGCCATCGAGAAGGCCGTCGCCGAGCGTCCCGACCAGCAGCTCTCCATCATGTTCGAGAAGCGTGGCTACGGCCCGAGCGTGGTGGCCCGCAAGCTCTACGAGGAAGGGATCCTCGGCGAGATCACCCTGGTGCACGCCACCGGACCCCACAAGCTCAACGAGCCGAACCGTCCGGACTGGTTCTGGCAGGACGAGACCTACGGCGGCATCCTGGCCGACCTGACCACCCATGACGTCGACATGTTCCTGTGGTTCACCGGGGCACGGTCGGGCACGGTGACCGGTCGGGCGGCGAACCTCACCCAGCCGGGCCATCCGGAGTTCGAGGACACCGGGCTGGCGATGGTGGCTGCCGACGGCGTCGACGGTGGCACCGGGGCGCTCGGTTCGCTGGAGGTGCACTGGATGTCGCCGATCGCGGCTCCGTGGCACGGCGACTACCGGATGCGTCTGACCGGTTCGCTGGGCACCGCCGAGCTCAACTGGCGCACCGGCGAGCTCTTCGTCGCCACCCACACCCGTGAGCCCGAGATGCTGGAGTGCCCGCCCAACCAGCCGGCGGCGACCTACTTCCTGGACGCACTGGCCGCCGGTGAGGAGCCCGCGGTCAACGCGGCCGACTCGATCGCCGCCACCCGGGTCGCCCTGCTGGCCCAGGAATCGGCTGCGGCCGGCGGGGAGATCCGCCGCTGGACCCGCTGACCTGTTGACCAGGGGCGTACCGGCTCAGTCCGGTGCGACGGTCGGAGCGCGGTACGCCGTCGGGATGACCGGCGGCGTGCTGTGGCCGGTGGCGAACCCGGTCGCGCCACTCAGTGCCTCGGGGACGAGCCGACCGTCGGCATCACTGACCCACACCACGAGCTCGTCGGTGGTGACGGGATCGAGGACATGCATCCGACGTACGCCGACGCTCTGTCCGGCTGCGACCTCGGTGCCGTCGGACAGGCACACCCGGTGGCCCAGGATCCGTTGCCCAGCACGGATGTCCTCGGTCAGCTCCAGATGGTCGAGCCGGATCGGACGAGCGAACCGCAGCCGTACGGCCTCGCCGTCGACCTCCCGCTCGGCCGGCACCGGGTCGGCGAACCGGCGGTCCAGCTCGGCCCGCCACTCGCGGACGCGTGCCACGTCCTGGTCCGGGATCCGGCCCTCGGTGTCGGGAGGCAGGTTCAACAGCAGTCCGGCGCCCAGACCGATGGAGCGGTAGTGGATGCCCAGCAGGTGTTCCAACGACTTCGGCTCGTCGTCGGGATGGAAGAACCAGCCCCGTCGCAGCGACACGTCACACTCGGGCGGCAGCCAGTGCTCCTCGGCCAGGTCGACGGTCACGGTGGTGTAGTTGTCCAGTTTGGTGCTGGCCACGACGTACTGGACGGGGTCCTCGGCCAGACCGTCCTCGTTGCCGACCCAGCGGATGGTCGGCCGGCCCATGTTGAAGACCATGGCGTCGGGTTGGGTCGCCGAGACCAACTCGGCGATCCGTGCCCAGTCGTAGCTGCGTCCCTGTGACCCGGCCCCGTCGAACCAGAGCTCGGTGAGCGGGCCGTAACCGGTGCACAGCTCGGCCAACTGCTCGAGGTAGAAGTCGTCGTAGGCCGCGGGATCGCTGTAGCAGTTGGCATTGCGGTCCCACGGCGACAGGTACAGCCCG
>DVLP01000021.1 GCA_018715445.1 Candidatus Avipropionibacterium avicola
CTCGAAGACAGCGGCGACCACGAGCGCCTGCTTCATCGTCAGGGTGCCGGCCCCGACACTGGTGCCGAAGGAGTTGGCGACGTCGTTGCCGCCGATGTTGAAGGCCATGAACAAGCCGAACAGGATCGCCGTGATCAGGATCACCGGGTTGGCCCCGCCGCCCACGTAGCCCAGCGCCCACACCACGAAGGCGACGGTGCTGACCAGCATCAGGGCACCGAAGGCCAGGTGCCAGTTCCGGTCGGGTCCCAGGAACCGCGTGGGGGGTGCGGAGGGCTGTTGGTCAATCGACATCGAGCGTCCCCCGTGTGTTCATGGAGGAGCCACCTGCGTGGGATGAGGCGCACACATCGCCGATGATGTCATGAGCCCCGGTGTGGCTGTCCAGCCCGGGACCCGGGTCTCACCGCACGGCGGTGGGGTTCAGAGGTCCTCGGCGCGCAGTTGGGCCGCTGGCTTCGGTGACAACAGGCCGGGGGCCACGTCGAACACGGTGACCGCCCCGCGTTGGCCCTGCTGGTGCAGTCGGTGCACTGCGCGGGCGTAGGCGACCAGCACGCTCGCGGTGAACTCGGGGTTGCTCTCGAGGGTGAGGCCGTACTCGATGGTCTGGGTGTGCCCCTGGCCGGTCCGTCCGCTGCGCAGCACGAAACCGCCGTGCGGCATCCCGGTGTGGTCGCGGGCGAGCTCCTCGGCGGTGAGGAAGGTCACGCTGGTGTCGTAGGCGTCGAAGTAGTGCTCCATGGTGACGATCGCCTCGGTCACAGCGTCGGGGTCGGCACTGTCCTCGAGCACGACGAAGCACTCGCGGGTGTGCTTCTGCGCGGTGGTGAGCTCGGGCAGGCTGCCACTGCGGACCTGCTCGATCGCGTCGGGGGAGGGGATCGTGTACTGCACGGCGTCGGCGACGCCGGGCACCCGTCGTACGGCGTCGGAGTGGCCCTGGCTGACGCCACGACCCCAGAAGGTGTACGTGGCGCCCTGCGGCAGGATCGACTCACCGAAGACCCGGTTGATCGAGAACATGCCCGGGTCCCACCCGCTCGAGATCAGCGCGGTCGTGTCGCCGGCGCGGGCGGCGCTGTCGACCGCCTCGAAGTACGCCGGGATCTCGGCGTGGGTGTCGAAGCTGTCCACCGTGGTGAACCGTGCGGCCAGTGCCGGTCCCTGCTCGGGCAGGTCGGACTTCGAGCCGCCGCACAGCACCAGCACGTCGATCTGGTCGCGGTGCTCGTCGAGGCTGTCCCACGGGTGGACCGTGGTCCCGGGCAGGGCCGGGGTGATCGACTCCGGGTCGCGTCGGGTCCACACCCCCACCAGGGACATGTCCGGTGCGGCGGCGATCGCGGCCTCCACCCCACGTCCCAGGTTGCCGTAACCCGCGATGGCCGTACGGATCGTCGGTTCGCTCATCACTCCAGCCTAGACCGGCGCCACTGGTGTGGATGGGGCCGGCCCGGTGCAGCGTGATGCAGGGTCGCGACGGGTGCAGCGGCTAGGGTGTCACTCAGGAACCCCCACAGGGCCGTACGGCGGAAGGGTTGACCAATGGCGAGGAAGATCATCACGCAGGTGATTGACGACATCACCGGTGACATGGTGCCCGACGGCCTGGCCGAGACCATCCGCTTCAGCATCAACGACGTCGACTACAGCATCGACCTGGGGCCGGAGAGCGCTCGTCAGTTCCGTGAGGCGCTGGCTCCCTACACCGAGAACGCCGAGCGGCAGACCGGGACGAAACGGTCCAGCATCGCCCCGCGTCGGTCCACGGCTCGGGTCGATCCGGCCCAGCTGCGGGCGATCCGCGACTGGGCCCGTGCCAACGGCTACGAGGTCAGTGATCGTGGTCGGATCCCCGCCCAAGTGATCGACGCCTACGAAGCCGCCCACTGACCCGAACGGCGATCGACCCGGCTCCTGATTGTCACTCTCCTGCTGTTCAGTGCAGCGCCGTGGGCCGCGGCATCACCAGGGCACCGTCCCGTACCACCGTGCGGCCGGACCGGATGACCTGTCGTACGGCTCCCAGGCGTTGCTCGCTCGTGCCGTCGAGCACCACCAGGTCCGCCTGCATCCCCGGTGCGATGCGCCCGACCCGGTCGCCCTGGCCGATGGCCTCGGCAGCCAACGAGGTGGTCATGGCGATGGCCTCGCCCAGGCTGCAGTCCAGGGCGACGGTGGCGCAGTGCACCGAGTCGGCGAAGTCGCGGAAGCCGGTGAAGCGGACCCCGGCGTCACTGCCGACCACGACCGCGATCCCCGCCTCCCGCAGTTGACGGGCCCAGGCGAAGTCCCGGACGAGGTCGCCGGTCGGTGAGGCCGCCACGGCGTCGGCGCGCTCCTGATCGCTGAAGCCGACTGCCCCGTCGACCAGGGCACGTTGGATCCCGGCCAGGGTCAGCACCACGGTGGAGCTCGACCCGACCAACAGCCGGACCAGGTCCTGGGGCTCGGCGGGCTGGCCCTCGCCGTCGCGCCACAGGCAGTGCTCGATGGTGTCGACCCCCGCGTGCACCGCGCCCCGGATGCTGGCCACGTTCTGGGCGTGGGCGGCAACCGGGAGTCCACGGGCGTGTGCGGTCCGTACGGCGAGCTCCACCTCCGCATCGCCGAACTGGGCGCTCAGGGGATCCGACTCGCGTGTCATGGTGCCGCCGCTGGTCATGATCTTGACCAGGTCGGCCCCGTTGTCGGCCAGTCGCTCGATCGAGGCTGCGATCTGGTCGGGCCCGGCGAGGCCGTTGCCGCACCAGTGGAGGTGTCCCTGTGGTGTGGTCAGGGGTGCTCCGGCGGTCAGGATCGTCGGGCCGAGGGTCCAGCCGGTCGCGACCGAGTCACGGATCCGGCCCACGATGCCTCGGGTGTCGCCGCAGTCACGCACCGTGGTGACCCCACCGAGCAGGGACTCGGCGGCGTTGCGGACGCCGATCGCGGTCAGGGCGGCGTCGTCGGAGGTCTCGAACCGGTGGCGGGTCCGCTCGTGGTCCACGTCGCAGCTGAACAGCAGGTGGACATGCGCGTCGACGAGTCCCGGGACCAGGGTGGCGCCGGGCAGGTGCTCGACCTCGGCGTCGGACGGCAGGTCCTCGATCGAGGTCACGGCGACGATCTCGGTGCCTCGGATGCCGACCGCCCGATCTCGGACGGGGTCGGTGCCGGTGCCGTCGTACAGCTGCTCGACGCAGAGCCAACGCTCGACAGGGGTGGTGGAGCTCACGAGGATCCCTTCGGTGGTGGAGAAGTGGAGGCGAACACCCGGTCAAAGGTGCCGCCGAGCACGAGGGCCTGCTCGGTCGGGCCGGTGCCGGCCAACGCGGCCTCCGCGGCCTCGAGGGCGGCACGGTACGGGCCGGCGGACAGGCAGACCGGCCAGTCCGACCCCCACATCACCCGGTGGGCGCCGAAGGCCTCGACCACCAGCCGGTGATAGGTCGCGAGGTCGCCGTGGGGTGGCGGTTCGTGGGAGAAGGCCGAGGAGTTCGGCGTCTTGATCACGACCGAATCGATCCCGGCCAGGTCCCGCAGCTCGGGGCCGAACCCGTGGTCCGGCGCGCTCGGATCAGGTCGTCCGCCGTGGTCGATGAGGACCGTCACCCCGGGATGGGCCCGGGCGAAGCGCGCCGCGGCCGGCAGGTCCCCGGGCCCACCGTGGAGGCAGACGACACCGCCGTGACGCTCCAGGGCCGCGGCCACGCGGTGGCTCACCTCATCGGTGAGCCAGTCCGGATCGCCCGGCGTCGACGGGCTGAGGCGGAACCCTCGGAATCCCCGCTCCAGCAGGGTTCGGGCCATCCGGACCGGATCGGGCCCGGCCGGGTCGAGACGGGCAATGCCGACGAAGCGGTCCGGGTGCTCGCGCAGGGCCGTTGCGGTCACGGTGTTGTCCCAGCCGTGGACCGCGGGCGTCACCACACAGGCTCGCCGGATCCGGTGGTCGTCCATCACCTGCAGGAAGTGTGCGGTGCCGCCGTCGGGGCCGTGGCGGGTGTCGAAGCCCAGATGGAGATGGCCGTCATTGCGGGCCGGGCCGGGGTCGTGAGTCGGTGTCATCGGTGCGCGCTCGCGATCTCGCCGGCAGTGGCGAGCAGGAGTTCGGCGATCCGGGCCTCCCGCTCGGCGGTGAGGCGGGCCGAGGGCACCGAGCAGCTGATCGCGTCACGGACCGGGTTGGTGCCGCGGGGGACCGGCAGGGCGATCCCGAGGCAGCGCAGGCCCTCGGTGTTCTCCTCGTGGTCGCTGGCCCACCCCCGTTCCCGGACCGCGCGCAGGTCGGCCCGCAGGGCACGACGGGTGGTGAGGGTGTGGGCGGTGAGCGAGGGCAGTGGGTCCGGCGGCAGCAGCTCCAGGGTCCGGTCCAGCTCGTCGTCGGGCAGGCTCGCCAACAACGCCTTGCCCAAGGAGGTGGCGTGGGCGGGCAGGCGACGCCCGACCCGGTTGATCGCGCGAAGGTACTGCCCGGACTCACGGGTGGCCAGATAGACGATCTCGGCACCGTCGAGGCGGGCCAGGTGGATGGTCTCGTCGAGCTCGGTGCGCAGCCGGTCCAGCCAGGGGCGCAGCAGCCCCAACCGGGGATCGGCGTCGAGGTAGCTGACCCCGGCGATCAGGGCCCTGATGCCCACGCCGTACAACAATCCGGTCTGGTCGCGCTCCACCCAGCCGAGGTCGGTGAGGGTCTGCAACAGGGCGTAGGCGCTGCTGCGCGGGATGGTGGTCGCGGCGACGATCTCGCGGATGCGGGCTGGTCGGTCCTGTCGTGAGGCGAGGTACTCCAGGACGGCCACGGTGTGTTCGGCCGACTTCACCGCACGGACGCCGCCCGTGGTGGTCGCCTCCATCGATTCGCCTTCGCTCGTTCCGTCCCTGGTCAGCTGAATGCTAGCGTACGGCTACAGATGCAACAGGCAACTACACATGTAGCTGGAAGGATGTTGGTGTGGACATCGTGGATCGCGCCGAAGCCCTGCGGACTCGTCTCGGTGAGCAGATGCGTCAGGGGGTGTTGGCGTTCCCGCTGACCTCCTTCACCGAGGACGGTGAGCAGGTCGACGTGGCGGGCTTCGCCACCCACCTGCGGCGCCATCTCGACACCGGTGCGGTGGCGCTCTTCGTGGCCTGCGGGACCGGGGAGTTCCCCAGCCTCACCGAGCAGGAGTACCGCACCGTCGTCCGAGAGGCCGTGACGGTGACGGCCGGGCGGGCGCCGGTGCTGGCCGGAGCTGGGTACGGCTGGGCCCAGGCGCGGCGCTTCGTCACGATCGCGGCCGAGGAAGGGGTGGACGGCATCCTGCTGATGCCTCCGTACCTCGCCCGCGGATCCCAGTCCGGGATGGTCGAGCACGTACGGCGGGTGGCCACCACCAGCGAGCTGCCGTTGATCGTCTACCAGCGCGACCTGATGGCGCTGACCGCAGCCTCGGTGGCCGAGCTGTCCGGTCTCCCAGCCGTGATCGGCTTGAAGGACGGACACAGCAACTTCCTCGAGCTGCAACGGATGCAGCTCGCCGCCGGGTCCGGATTCCTGTGGTTCAACGGATCCCTCACCGCCGAGATGCAGTACCGCCCGTACGCGAGCGTCGGCATCGCCCCCTACTCCTCGGCGGTGCAGTCCTTCCTGCCCGAGGTCTCGCGTGCCTTCTTCCTGGCAGCACGGGAGGGTGATCAGGCCCGGATGGACGAGTTGTTGCAGGGCTTCTTCTCCCCGCTGGTGGAGATCCGCGACCGGGTCCCCGGCTATGCGGTCGCCCTGGTCAAGGCCGGTGCCCGGCTGCGCGGTGAGCAGGTCGGTCCGGTCCGCGCACCCCTGGTCGACCCCGACGGCTCCGACCTGGACGACCTGGCAGCCCTGATCGAGACCGGGCTGGCGCTGGTCCGATGACCGGGGCGGAGCGGGTCCGATGAACGGGACGCAGCGGGCGCGCGCGGCCCTGGCCGCGCTGCCACGGGTGCGGTTGGCCGAGCTGCCGACCCCGCTGACCGAATGTGCCCGACTCTCGGAGATCCTCGCCGGGCCACGGATCCTGGTGAAGCGGGACGACTGCACCGGGCTCGCCCTGGGCGGCAACAAGGTGCGCCAACACGAGTACGTCCTCGGCGATGCCCTGGCCGGTGGGGCCGACTGCCTGGTCCAGGGGGCGGCCGCTCAGTCCAACCACTCCCGCCAACTCGCGGCCGCCGGGGCCCGCCTCGGGATCGAGACCCACCTTCTGCCGAAGGTCGACGACCCCGAGGCGCCGATCCAGGGCAACCACCTGCTCGACCACCTGCTGGGGGCGGTGATCCACCCGATCCGCAGCACCGATTCCACGATCGCTGCCAAGGAGTCACTGGCCCGACGCCTGCGCGAGCAGGGCCGGCATCCGTACGTGATGGGGATGGGGGCGCAGCGGGCGCTGGTGCTGGCCGCGGTGGCCTATGTCGGAGCCGTGCTCGAACTGGCCGACCAACTGGATCGAGCCCCCACCGCCATCGTGACCACCTCCCAGGGCAGCACCCAGGCCGGACTGGTGCTCGGCTGTCGGCTGCTCGGGTGGGACACCCAGGTGGTCGGGATCTGCCCGATGCCACCCGACCACGAGGCCTGGAACGCACCGACGGCGATCGCCGGGATGGCCAGTGAGGCGGCGGCTCTGCTCGGCGAGGACCTGGCGCCGCAGGACTTCCCCATCGAGCTGCGGCAGGAGTTCGTCGGGCCCGGCTACGGCATCGGCTCGCCCGAAGGCCGTGAAGCGATGGCCCTGCTGGGCCGGACCGAGGGGATGCTGCTCGACCCGGTCTACACCGCCAAGGGCTTCGCCGGCCTGCTCGCCGACGTGCGCGCCGGGCGCTGGGGGCCCGGCGACGACGTGGTCTTCTGCCACACCGGAGGCCTGCCCGGTCTGTTCGCCCAGCCCGACGAGGTCCTCGCCGCCGCCACGCCCCCCG